>NZ_JBFUJD010000010.1:0-96547 GCF_056401555.1 Caulobacter sp. P4_E5 | reverse complement strand
CCTTGCCATCGTGGACGCTGCGCGCAGACCCGGCGCAGTTCGCCTGAGCCAGGTGCGCGRGGTTATTGCCCAGACCCCCGGCGCTGCGCGGTAAAATGAAGTAAAACGGCGGCGCGCCCGCCGGCTGCTCAGGTGCGCTTGCGATAGAGTAGGATCTCGCGATCGGACATGCTCACCTGGACGTCCATCGCCGTTTCCAGCGCCCGGAGAAAGCCACGCGGATCGTCGGCGTCGAACCGTCCGCCGACGTGCAGATCCTTGAGGCGAGGATCGGCGATTATGATTTTTCGAACGAGGTGGCGATTGTACTCGACCACCGCGGCGGGCAAGGGCTCGTCAACGAACAGGATGGCGCCGTCGCGCCAAGCCAGGGTTTCGGCGATGTCCTGGTCGGAGAGCGCACGGACCAGCGGCTCACCAGACCCTAGTAGCAGGACGCTTGGTTTCTGGATGGCCTCGTCGCCGCCGGTTTCGTCCACCACGGCTTGGCCACGCAGGATTGTCAGATCGAGCAGATCTTCCCGCAGCCGCGCGTTGTRGCGCCCCGGCCCCAGGCGCGCGCCGCCTCTCTTGCCTCGAAGGTGCACCGGCCCTGCGCCATCGGTCAGGTCTAGCGCGGCCTCGCCGCGTTCGAGCCAAAGGCTCAGACCTTGACGATCTCTTCGCCAGGACGCGGCGCTGTCGGTATTGAGGATGAGATCGCCGGCGCGCGGGAGCACGACCCGCTGGGTTCCGCCGACGGGGGTCGCGGCGCGATCGCGGGCGCTGACCTTGCCGGCCACAAGAGCGCCACCGCCCAAGGCCAGGACGCCAAGGCCGGCGGCGACAGCGGCTCGGCGCGAGACTTGAAACTCGTGCGTGGCGTCGCGCACATCTTGGCCTGCGAAGGTCGCCTTTCGGGCCGCATCGGCCACCCGCGCAAAAGCCAAAGCATGACGTGGATCGGCCGCGCGCCATTGCTCGAAAGCAGCCTCGTCGAGCGTTCCAAGGTCGGCACGCGCCAACCACTGCGCGGCCTCAGCGAGTGCGGGATCCGCCTGGCCCCTGAGGGTTGATCGCCGATTCTTGAACACGCCGGAACAGGGCCTTTCATCCGCATACAAAGGAAGACGTTTACGCCAGCCAACACCACCACATTTGTGTTCGCCAACCTGTCCTTTTTCCGCAGGCAAGACGCGGATCCGGACTTGGCGGCCCCTAGAACAACGTCATCTGAAATCCAGCCCAGACCGTACGGCCGTTCCTGCGGACCTGATAGGCGGGCCCATACCCGGTCACGCCCGCGCGATCGATCTCGCCGTCGTCCAGGAGATTTCGGCCCTCGACGAGGAGACGCAGGGCGCGGCTGACCTGCCAACTGGCCTGCAGGTCGACGAGCGCGCCGTAGGCGGTGCGGCGATCATTGGTCGGATCATAGGTGAAGATGGGCAGGGACGAGATTTTCTGGACGGCGAGATTGGCGGCGAACGGACCCSGGTTGTAGGCCAGGTTCAGGTTCGCGAAGCTGTGCGGCGCGGCCGCGACGAGCCGCACGTCGGTGGGCGCCGCGCCGCCGCCGCCATTGAGGGCCGTCACCCGATAGTCCAGATAGACGTAGGACAGGGTCACGCCGAGATTGCCCAGGGCCTGCGGCAGCACCGAGAGACGGGGATTGGACCAGGCGACCTCGATCCCTCGCACCCGGCCGAACACCTTCTTGCCGTTCACCTCACGCACGTTGCTGGTGTAGGTGGTGACCTCACGCACGCCGTCAGGCGCGATCGTCTGGCTGCTGCTGGCTGCGGGAATGTCGCGCAGGTCTTTGGCGAAAGCGCCCAACGACAGGTAGGCGCTGCGCCCATAGTAGTACTCCAACGAGGCGTCGTAGTTGGTCGAGCGGATCGGCATCAGATAGGGATTGCTGTAGCTGATCGAACGCGTTGCGGGCGCATCGTAGCTCGTGATCAGCCGGCGTCCGGCGCTGGTAATGGCGGGCCGCTCGAGGGTCTTGGTCATCGCCGCGCGCAGCTTCAGGGCCGAGGTGACGTCGTAGTAGCCGTAGAGGCTCGGCAGGAGGTGCCAGTAGGTCTGCTGGTAGTGCGACAGGCTGTAGCGTCCGGTGCTATCGGGGTCGTATTCGTCCAGCTCGCGATGGGTGTGGGCCGCCCGCAGCCCCCCGGAAATGCGCCCTCGCGTCCAGCCGTAGGAGGCGATGCCGTAGCCGAGCGCGATCACTTCGGACCCATTGAAGTTCTGTCCAGAGCCATCGGCCGGATCGCGCGCATAGAGGCCGCCGCCGTCGGGTGCGGGCCTACCCTCAAGGGCGAGGTGGTCCAGGACTGCGGCGGGGTCCCAAGTCACGGGCTCCAACAGCGTCACCGATGTGGCCGCCGAGACGCTCGAAAGCTGAAGACCAGCCATGGGCGCGAGCACGGAAAGACCGCGCTGAATAGTGCTGCGGTCCTGGGTCTTGAGTTGCACGCCGACCTTGACCCCAAGGCCTTCGTCGGCGGCCGAGGCGTTGTGCGCGTAGTCCGCGCGCGCAAAGTAGTTTTGGTCGCGGTTGAGGGCGTCGCCAATCGTCACTTTCGAGGCCAGGCGATAGTCGGCGGCATCGCCGGCCGGTGCGACGCCGAGCGGCATGAACGAAAGCGCGCCGTGGTCGAAGGCGTAGACCAAAGGGCGACTCAGAAGGGCCGAGGGCGCTGAAAAGCCGCCGCTCAGAGTGATCGGCTGGGCGGTCACCCGATTGTGGGTGACGCCCAGCCGCAGGAGCATCGCGTCCCCGCCAGGGGTTTCGTAGTCGACGCCGAGCTGGACGATGTGGTCGGTCAGTTTGGGGTGGCTACGGCCAAACCCGTAGTTCACCGCGCCAGCGCCGATCTGACCGCCGCCCGCCGTCGCGTCGATGGCCTCGCCGGCGACGATGCTCACCGTGGCGGTGCGTTGGTCGGCGATGAAGTCGTGCTGAAGGAAGAAATACTCGCCGAACAGGGACAGGCGTGGCGAAGGGCGCAGGTCGAGCCTGATCATCGCCGATCGGCGCTCGGTGCGCGTGTGGGTCTCCCCGCGGCTCAAGGCGCCGGTCGGCACGAGACGACCTCCGCTCTGGTCGTACCCTGTCACCGATACGGCGTCCTGGCGTGATTCCAGCCGGTCGAGATTGGCGCCGAGCGCAAGGCCGATGCGGCCGTCCTGGTCGAGCGCGCCTCTCCAGGTTCCGACGATGCGCAAAGGTCGCAGGGAACCCCCAAGCTCACCGGCGCGGCTGGCTGCGCCCGCAAGAACACGCAGGTCGCCGACGCGGCGGCCCTGGCTATCCAGGCCGGTGATCGAGGTGAAAGCCACGTGGGCGGAGTTGGCGTTCTCGTCGAGGTCGGGCGTTACCGTCGTCGTCACGGTCGCGGTTTTGATGAAGTAGGCCGGGAGGAGCTCGGTCGAGGTCGCGTGGGAGGAATTGACGTAGTCGCTTAGCAAGACCCCGTCGATCGACTGGGAGGCGGCGGCGTTGTTGAGCCCCCGGATTTGGACATATCGGCTCTCGCCGCTTTGGGTCTCGTTGCGCCGCACGCCCGGCAAGCGCGCCAGGACGTCAGAGGCGTCGAGGTTGGGCAGGCGCTGGATCTCCAGTTGGGTGACGGTGTCGCCGACCGTGTCGCCATGGCGCTTGAGGTCCGCCGAACGCATGCCCGCGGTGACGATGACTTCCTCGAGCGGGGACGCCGTGTCGCCCTGCGGCCTCTGGGGTTTTGACCGCCGAGGCCTCGTCTTGGCGACAACCGGCTCGGCCGGCCGCGCGCCGACGCGTAGGATGATGATCCGCCCGTCGTCCTGCGCCACCTCGAGTCCCGCTCCGGCGATCAGCTTGGCAAGCGCCAGACGCGGCTCCATGCGCCCCTTGAGACCTGGAGTACGACGTCCGACCACCAAATGCCCCGGAAAGAAAATCTGCACGCCGGCCTGCCCCGCGAACAAGTTCAGCGCCTCGCCGAGTGCACGCGGCGGAATGTCGAAGTCGCGCGCCTGGGCGAGGGCGGCGGTCGGGGCCAGCATCGTCAACGTGACAAACAACGCCAACAACGGCGTGCGCGATGCGAAGGCGCCCGGCTTCATGGTCTTGGCTTCCATGTCCGAACGCGTCTTGCCCCATACCAAGGATGATCGGCAGCCTCGTACGATTGCATTTCCAACAACAGCGTTTTTCGCGACCACCTTGCCGTCGCACATTTGGGCACGTCGAGGACCCTAGCGCAGGGCGGCCTTACGCGACGGGCGCGCGCCGCCGTCGGCCTTGGCGGCGGGAGCGGCTCGGGTCTCCTCAACCGCCGGGACCAGCGCCTGGGCGATCAACAGGTGAGCGCGGGCCAGGCGCTTTTCCAAGGTCGAGACGCTGACGCCAAGGCGTCGGGCGATCTCCCCAGGGGAATGGTCTTCGATCCGGCGCATCACGAAAACCCGTCGGCAACGCTCAGGCAGTCGCTTAAGCGCCGCGTTCAGGGCCGCCATTTGCTGGCGCCCGACCAAGACCCGATAGGCGTCGGGCGCCTCGTCGGGGACCTCGAAACCTTCCAGTTGGGAGAGTTGATCGAAACGGGCGATGCGGGCGCGCCGTAACCGCTCGATCGCCAGGTTGCGCATCATGCGCAGCATGTAGGGCTGCGGCGCCTCGATACGCGCCCACCCTTCGCTGGCCAGCACGCGCACGAAAGCTTCTTGCACGAGGTCCCCGGCCGCATCGGCGTCGTCGACCAGCTTGCGGGCAGCGGCCAGCAGAACCGGTTCGAGCGGCAGCACCTGCTCGATGAACCAGGTATCGATCGGCCGAAGGTGCGACACGGGCCTGGCGGGTCCTGCAGCAAGAGGCGCCGTCATTGGCGCGTCGACGCCGGCGGGGACGTGGCCGGCCATCCTGTTTACCCGATTTCACCAGCTCGCGCGAACAGCGCTGTCGGCCTTCGGCGAGATATGTGTGGAAGGTGATCCTGCCCTGGATATCCGGCATCGCAAAAATTCTTTGCGCGACTTGGAGGCAGGGCGCGCCAGGACCGTCCTTTAGACGCACCCGCACGGCGCGGTCTTGCAGCTCCACGTTGGCGACGTGACTTTGGAAACCGGAAACCAGGCGAGCGAGGCGACGACCTCAGGGACCTTGGCCGATCGACAGGCGGCCGAACGCGTCTCCTGTGGCGAGCGCGTCCTCAGTTTCGACGACTACGATCTGGTGCCTCAGCGCCGGTTGCTGCTGCACGCCGGAAGCCCGGTGCGGGTCGGCACACGCGCGCTCGACATCCTGTGCCTGCTGGTCGAACAGCGAGGCGAGCTCGTCAGCAAGGAGCAGCTGATGAGCTTTGCTTGGCCGGACACCTACGTCCATGAGAGCAATCTCAAGGTCAACATCGCCGCCCTGCGGCGGACCCTGCCCTCCCCGAACCCGCAGTTGCCCTATATCGCCACGGTCCCAGGCCGCGGCTACCGCTTCACCGCCCAGGTTCGAATCGGTACGGAGGTCAGCGCGGCTGTCGTCCCGCACTTGACCCTGCCGTCGGACCTCGTCCTGCCCGCCTCGCCGGCGATCATCGGACGGGACGACGATGTCGCCGCCCTCACCAAAAGCCTGGCCTTGAGCCGCTTCCTGACGATCGTCGGCCCCGCGGGCGTGGGCAAGACCGCCGTCGCCCTCGCCGTGGCCCGCCGCGCCGCCGAGCGCTTCGACGGCGGCGTGGTCTTCGTGGACCTGTCGACGATCGGCGATCCTCGTCTTGTCTGTCCGGCGATCGCCTCGGCGCTCGGCGCGGGCGGGCACGCCAGCGACCTCCTCGCAGGCATCGTCGAGGCTCTGCGCCATCAACGTCGWCTGCTGATCCTCGACAATTGCGAGCATGTCGTCTGCGCCACCTGCGTCGTAGCGGATCATCTTCGCTCGCTGCTTCCGGAGATCGGCATCCTGGCCACGAGCCGCGAGCCGCTACGCTCGCAGTACGAAAGCGTTCACAGCCTAGCGCCGCTGGCCTACCCGCATGAAGGACAGAGCCTTGGGCGGGACGCGGCGCTGGCCTTTCCGGCCGTCGCGCTCTTCGTGGCGCGGGCCAACGAGGCGGTCGGCTATGAACTGGACCAGGCCGATGTCGCCGCGGTCGCCGCGATCTGCCGGCGGCTCGACGGCATACCGCTGGCCATCGAGCTGGCCGCGCCTCGCCTGGCCTCGCACGACGTCCGGGGTCTGTTCGAGCGGCTGGAGCAGAGCTTCGAGTGGCTGAACTACGGTCCGCGTAACGCTCCGGCACGCCACCAAGCCCTGCTGGCGACGCTGGACTGGAGCTACCGGCTGCTTTCGGATCGCGAAGCCATGGTGCTGCGGCTCCTGTCGGTGTTCGCCGGGAGCTTCTCCCTGGAAGACGCCGTCGGTCTGGCGGGCGACAGCCAGCTGCTCGACGCCGACCTTGCCTGGTGCGTCGGCAATCTGGCCGCCAAGTCGCTGCTCGCGGCGAGCTTCGCCGACGGGCAGTTGCGCTACCGGCTCTTGGAGGCGACCCGCAGCTATGCGGCCGAACGGCTACGGCAGGCGGGCGAGGAGCCCTGGGCCCTGATGCGCCACGCCGAGCTCGTCCTGCAGTTTTTCGAACGCGCCGAGCATGACTGGCGTTGGCGCCTGCCCAGCGACTGGAGCGCGGTCTATGCCGCGCGACTGAACGACCTACGCAAGGCCATCGATTGGGCCCTGAGCGCGCCGTCGACGGCCGGGATCGGCCTGCGCCTGACGGCGGCGGCGATCCCGCTGTGGGAGGGTCTGTCACTGGTGGGTGAAAGCCGGCTGCGCGTCGGTCGGGCGCTCGCCTGCGCTCATGACCTTGATGATCTCGATCCGGTGCTGCGCATGAAGTTGAGCCTGGCTTATGCCTGGGCGCTGACCTTCGCCGAGCAGTTGGGACCGCAGGCCGACGAGACCTGGCGCGACAGCCTAGTCCTGGCCGAGAACGCAGGCTCGGTGGAGTATCGACTTCGCGCCCTTTGGGGTTGGGCGGTGCTGCAGTCCTTCACCGGCAGACACAGCCAGGTCCAGGCAAGGCTCGAGGCGTTCGCGGCGATCGTACGTGACGAGGACGAGCCGGATGCGGGTCCGGACGGTGAGCGCCTGGCGGCGATGACCGCCTTCTATCGCGGAGATCTGGACGGTGCCTACGCCAGGCTCGGCGCGCTGGCGCGCGAGCACCGGGAAGCGGGTCATCGCCCGGGGATCGCCCGCTTTCAGCTCGACCGTTTCGTGGCCATTCGCGCCTCTCTGGCGACCGTGGCCTGGATACGCGGCGACGCGGCGCAGGCCCAGCGGGTCGCCGCGGTGGCCGTGAGCGGCGCCGTCGAGATCGGTCACGACGTCTCTCTTGCCAACGCCCTGGCTCTGGCGGCGCTACCGGTGGCGCTGTGGAGCGGCCAGATCGACGAGGCGCAAACGCACCTGGCGGCGCTGATCGAGAGCCATCACCGCCGCGACATCGGCGTCTTCGGCCCGGTGAGCCGGTTCTTCGCCGGCGCGATCCAGCATGCGCGCGGCGACGCCGACGGCGTGGACGTCATGCGCTCGGCGGTGGAGGCGCTGACGGCGAGCAACTTCCTGGGTCGCCTGCCCTATTACGCCCTGACGCTGGCGCAGGCCGCGCTCGACAGCGACCGAACCGAAGTGGCGCTGGCCGGCATAAACCTCGCCCAAGATCATGCGCTGCGCCAAGACGAACAGTGGTGCATGCCCGAGGTTCTGCGTGTCCTTGGCCTGATCCAATGGCGCGAAGGCGATCACGACAAGGCCGAAGCGACGCTGCGCCAGGCCATCGGCCTGGCCGAAGCCCTTGGCGCCTGGGCGTTCGCACTCAAGGCGGCCGTCTGCCTGGTCGAGCGACGGCGCGGAACGGGCAGCCTTCCGGACGCGGCAACCTTGTTGCGGGACCTATGCGCGCGGGTCGATCAGGATGGCGCCAACCCCGATCTGACCCAGGCGTTCGCACTGCTCGGCGCGCTCGACGGCGCCTTGGCCAAACAGGTGGCCGCCCGCTAGGTCAAGGCTTCAGCCAAGCCTCCACGCGACGACTGTTGGCGCTCATCCACGCCCGCGCGGCTTGCCTGGGCGTGCAGGCGTCGAGGCTGACGAGGCGATCCATCTCGATGACGCCCTCGAGACCGATCGTCATGCGCTCCAGGACCTGGCGAACCCGCGGGGCAATGTCGGCGAGTCGCTCACGCGGCGCGGCCAGCACCCCGTCGTTGAGGCCTCCCAGAACACGTTGAGGATCGGACAAGGGGCGCAAACGGCCGTCCCGGTTCAGATATTGCGGCGTCCAGCACGGAAAGACGAACCACCGTCGCTCGGCGGTCGCCGCGTCGAAGGCGGCGATCCAGTCGGCTTGCGACCCGGCGCGCAGCGTGTAGCCAAGATCATCCAGGCCGTAGGCGATGATGGCGCGCTGGGACATGGCGTTGATCGCCGCCATCGGCGCACCGCCCTGGATGAGCTTGGTCATCCGCGCCGCCACGGACGGGCGCGCCAGGTCGGCGATGGATGAGACCTCCGTCTCGGGGACGTAGTCGGGACTCGCCCAGAAGAACCGCGCATCTCTGTAGAGGGTGGCCACCACCTCGGCGGCGGGACCATACCGCGCCCATTGGATAGCGTTGGCCTCCGGCAGCCATGCCGTGACCATCAGGTCGATCGCCCTTTCGCCGAGCCGTCGGAAGATCGTCTCGGACTCGTCGGCGACGACGCGTACGCGATGACCCAGCCGCGCCAGAACCTCTTGCACGACCGCGGCGACCACGTCGTGGAAGCCGATGTTGATCTGCCCCAGGATAAGGACATCGCGGTCGTCGGCCCCGGCGCCCGCGATATCCTGGCTCATCCTGGTGAACTCCAGTCGCAACGACCGCGCGGCGGATTCTGGCAGCGGTGGAAGGGCCTGCACGCGACGCGTGGAGGCCCTCGGGGACGCGGGTTTACGGACCGTAGCTTATCGGGTCGCCTGCGGGGGGCGAGTAAAGCCTTGTCAATTGCGGTGAGGATCAGCGGCCAGCCAGCCACGGTTGCGCAGGGCGATCGCCCGCTCGGGTTATTGTCGAAATTTCACCGCGCTTAATTTCAGGCTCTCGCGTCAGACCGTTAGCCTCCGCCAACAAGGCGGAGGCGCGAGATGAGTTTCTTCGAGAGCATGGTGGCGCTTTTGTCGGTCGCGATCCTGCTTCTGCAGCTCGCGCGGCGGACCAAGGCGCCCTACCCGGCCATGCTGGCGGCCACGGGCGTGGTTCTGGCCTTGCTTCCGCAAGCGCCCAGGATCCACCTGGATCCGCATACAGCCTTACCGCTCTTCATCGCGCCGGTGCTGGTCGACGCCGCCTTCGACTTTCCGCTCACGGCGCTTCGCCGCTACTGGCGCCCGCTGGTCGCCTTGGTGGTGGTGGCGGTCCTGCTCACGGCCGCGGCGGTGACCGCGGCGGGTGTGTATCTGGCTGGCCTGCCGTTCTGGGCGGCTCTGGCGCTGGGTGCGATCGTGGCGCCGCCGGACGCCGCGGCGGCCACGGCGGTTCTCAGCCAAGTCAGCATGCCCAGGCGATCGGTGACGGTTCTCAAGGGCGAGAGCCTGCTCAACGATGCTTCGGCGCTCCTGCTCTTCAGCGTCGCGACTTCCGCCCAGACCCATGGCGCGGTCGACGGGGTGCTGGCGTTGAAGATCGCGCTGGCCGTGCCCGGCGGGATTGTCTTCGGGATCGTGGTGGGCCGTCTCTTCCGCTGGTTCACGCCGCATCTGCACGGCACGCTGGGCGGCAATCTCCTGGATCTCGTCAGCACGCTGGCCGTCTGGCTGATCGCCGAGCGCTTGGGCCTTTCGCCCATCCTCTGTCTCGTGGCCTTCGCCATGACCATCGCGCGGACGGCGAGCCTGTCGACGCCGCCGCGCTCGCGCATCCACAGCTACGCCGTCTGGGACACCGCCGTCTTCCTAATCAACGTCCTGGCCTTCCTGTTGATGGGCCTGCAGGCGCGCACCATCGTGGCCGACATGTCGGCCGCGAGGCTTGAGCAGGCGGCCTGGTTCAGCGCCGTGGTGGTGGCCTGCGTCATCACCATCCGCATGGCTTGGCTCTTGACCTACAACCGTCTGGCCGCGCGCTACCGGTTCTTCCGCGGCTCGCTCGAGCCCGCGCCCTTCAAGCAGGGAGTGCTGATCGGCTGGTGCGGTATGAGGGGTCTGGTCACCCTGGCGACGGCTTTCGCCCTGCCAGCTGCTTTCCCACAACGCGATCTTATTGTCCTTTGCGCCTTCGCCGTGGTTCTGGCCACGCTCGTGGTCCAGGGCCTGAGCCTCGCGCCCCTCGTCAAGCTCCTGGGCCTCAACGACCAGAGTGACCTTTCGGTGGAGTTGGCCAGCACACGTGCGGCCATGGCAAGCGCGGCGCTCGAAACCTTCGCGCAGGAGACCGGGCCCGTCGCAGAGCACTGGCGCTTTGCGCTTCAGGCGCGCGAGACGGCGGCGAACTCCGAAGCTCCCTGCGTGAAGCTGGCCCAATGGCGGGCGCTGGGCCTCAAAGCGACGCGTCGCCAGCGCACACGGCTAGACGAACTCTGCCTTGCTCAAGCGGTCGGCCCCGACGCCTTCCTGATCATCCAGGAGGAGCTCGACTTTACCGAGGTCGCCCTGGGCAACGATCGCGAGCGTCACATCGAGGAGAACTGACGCCTGGCCAAGCACGCCGAAGATTCACCAGAACTTACTGGCGAAGCTGGCCCCAACCTCGAACCATCCCTCGTGAACCGGAAGAGCCCGCCCCAGGCCCCGCCGGACCACTTTGCGACCGTCTCCATGCCGGAGGGCCGCCGACGAGGAAGGACCGAACCGATGAAAGGCAAGCTCTCCGCTCTCACCCTGGCGCTGCTGGCGAGCGCCGGCGCCGCCTTGGCCGGCCCGCCCAACCACTCGACCAGCGTCGTGCTGGTCCACGGCGCCTTCGTCGACGGCGCCGGCTGGAAGGCGGTCCACGACGAACTTACCAACGACGGCTACGAGGTGCTCGTGGTCCAGAACTCGACCGAGACGCTCACTGGCGACGTGGCCGCCACCAAGCGCGCCATCGCCGATGCAAAGTACCCGGTCGTGCTGGTCGGCCACTCCTATGGCGGGGCGGTGATCACCGAAGCCGGTGGCGATCCCAAGGTGCGCAGCCTGGTCTATCTCGCCGCCTTCGCGCCCGACGCGGGCGAGTCCGTCCAGTCGCTGCTGGGCGGCTTTCCCAAGGACGCCCCGCCCGTGCCGATCGTGGCCAAGGACGGCTTTCTGACCTTGGACAAGGACAAGTTCCTGGTCCAGTTCGCGCCCGATGCGCCCAGAGACGTGGCCGCTTTCATGGCCGCCTCGCAGGTGCCGTGGGGCCAAGCCGCGCCGGCGACCAAGATCACCGCTCCGGCCTGGCGCGCCAAGCCGACCTATTATGTCGTCACCGGCGACGATCTGATCATTCCGCCACCGGCCCAACGCGACATGGCCAAGCGCGCTTCGGCCAAGACCACCGAGGTCAAAAGCAGCCACGCCATCATGATCTCGCACCCCCACGAGGTCACCACCGCCATCGAGACGGCGGCCGCGTCGGCCAATTGACCCGGCGCCCCGGGGGCTGGCGATAGCCCCCGGGGCTTGTGTCCCCGCCCGCCAGACAACGGATCGAAAGGAGTGACCAGCGCGGTGATGCCCTCTCTTGATGATCGGTTCGGGGCTGACACACACCTTCATCCTCCCCGCGAGTGGGGCGATCTGCGGGTCGAACATCGACGGATCGACCCCGGTTCGTTGAAGCCCGCCTCGATGCAATGTGTTGTCGCTACAGTTGCTTTGGCAGGTCGCGCCCCGTTCGAACGGGAAGCAAACGGGGTGCTCCGTCGGGGGTTCATCGAACAAGGGATGGCGTCGATCGATCCCATCGGGCTTCAGGAGACGGTGTCGCAGATCAAGGCGCCGGTCGAGTTCCTGCACATGTACCTGGCGCCGGCGGCATTCGATCTCAGCGCGGAGGCAGACTTCGATCTCGATCCAGCCAGGACCCGCCTGGCCTTTGCCGGTGGGATAAGGGACCCGCTGTTGGTGCAAATCGCGCTCGCGTTGCGGGCGATCGTGTCGCGTCCAGCAGAGGTTACAGATAGGCTTTTCGTCGATGGCGCACGCTCGATGCTCGTCGCCCATCTGCTGTCCAAGTACGGATATGACCGATGGCAGCGTCACGGCGCCGAACCGGACCTTGATCCCCGAAGGCTCGCGCGGGTGATGAACTACATCGAGAGCCACTTTGCCGAACCGCTAGCACTGGCGGAATTGGCCGAGCAGGCCTGTCTCAGCGAGTATCATTTCTGTCGTCTGTTCAAGAAGGCGACGGGCCTCTCGCCGCACAGATATGTCACCGAGCGGCGCATCCGGGATGCTCAGGTCCGCTTGGCACGGGGCCGCGCGTCAATGAGCGAGGTTGCGCTCGAGGCGGGGTTCGGTTCGCAGGGCAACTTCAATCGCCTCTTTCGCCGGCATACGGGAATGACGCCGCGTCAGTTCCGGACCGAGCAGCGCGATTGAGGGTGGCTTTTCTCATTCAGCAGGAAACGCACGAAAATGCGCAGGAACGGCGAATACTGCCGGGCCAGTTCGGAGGATAACGCTTCCGCATCACCGAGCGGGTGTTGCCACGGCAAGGCTCGTCGGAGCGAAAGACCTCTCAGGTCAACGCATGAATCTTTTCAACCGGCTGATGCCTAAAAGCCTATATGGAGCCTTTCGATGTCCACGATCACTACAAAAGACGGCGTAAACATCTTCTACAAGGATTGGGGATCAGGTCAGCCGATCGTTTTCAGCCACGGTTGGCCGCTGACGGCGGACGACTGGGATGCCCAGATGATGTTCTTCCTCAATCATGGGTATCGGGTGATCGCCCACGACCGGCGCGGCCACGGCCGGTCCGACCAGCCCAGCGCCGGCAACGACATGGAGCACTGGGTTGCCGACCTGGCGGCCCTGACCGAACACCTCGACCTGCGCGACGCGATCCATATCGGGCATTCGACAGGTGGCGGTGAGGTGGCTCGCTATGTCGCTCGCTACCCCGAGCGCGTCGCCAAGGCCGTGCTCGTCGCCTCCTTGACGCCGAACATGTACAAGAGCCAGGACAACCCGTCCGGTCAGCCGCCGGAGTGGTTCGAAACCATTCGCGCGGGGATGCTGGCCAACCGTGCGGAATTCTTCCGTTTCGTCCCGGAAAATCCGTTCTACGGCTACAACCTCGATGGGGCCAAGCCTTCGGAGGCGATCATCGCAAACTGGTGGCGCCAAGGCATGGCCGGCGGCGCGCTTGCTCACTACGCGACTGTCGCCTCTTGGCTTGAGGATTATACCGAAGACCTCAAGAAGATCACCGTGCCGGTGCTGGTGATGCATGGCGAGGCTGACCAAGTCGTCCCGTTCGCCAGTTCCGTGCCGCGTGCGGTCGACGTGCTCAAGAACGGGTCGCTGAAGACCTATCCCGGCTACCCGCATGGCATGCTGACCACGCATGCGGATGTCCTGAACGCCGACCTGCTCTCGTTCATCAGGTCTTGATGACATCTCTCCCCGGTCATCGCCTATGGTGAAGACCGGGGCGCGTAAATTGAGGAGGGTTCGGGTTTCGTCTTAGTGACGAAGGACGAACATGAAGCTCAAACTTTCCTCGATGCCGGTAAATCGCAGTGAAAATGCCGAGGCTCCCGATGGGCCTGACCCCGTCGAGCTCACGCCGGCGGCTATCCGACGGCTTGGTCCTGGGCTGGCTTTTCGGGCCCAAGACCAAGCCGAAGAGTATCACCGGCGCATCGGCTGCCGGCGCCAATAGACGAGCGAGCGCCACATCCATTCTAGCGGGCCATAGGTGAAGGCGCGCAGCCACAAGGCGCTGACCACGAGATTCACCGCCCAGACGCCCAGGATGGCGTAAATCTGCTGATAGTAGTCGAGCGCCCCATAGAGCTTCCAAGGCCCCCAGGCGAACAAGACCTGACAAAGCAGGCTCGTCAGGATGTAGTTGCTGAACGCCGTGCGTCCGACATTGGCCAGAGCCGCCGTCATGCCCCTGAGCCACCCGCTCTTGACGACCAGCAGGACGACCGAAGCGTTGGCGATCGCGCCAGCGAAGATCTCCACGGCGTAGGGCTGATAGATCCAGCGGGTCACCGAAGCCACGGTGAAGCCCTTGGCGACGACCATCGCCACCCCGGTCAGCACGATCGGCGCGGCGACGCCATAGCCCACCAACGCCGTCGTCAGGTAGGTCGCCCGAGACCGCGCCCCGGTCAGGAAGCCGGACTTGAACAGCCCCATGCCCAGCGACATGCTGCCGGTGACTTCGAGGATCCAACCCGAGCGGAACAGCATGACGACGAAATCGAAATAGCCCGAAGCTCGCGACGGGAGGCTATCCAGGTAAGGCTGGCGACCCTGCGCGATGCTCCGCTGAATACCTGCAGGTTCGGCCGCCTTGGCCTTGGCCTCGTCTTCGATGGCCGCCTTTTGCGCCCGCGACGGCGCATAGCCCTCGGCGAGCGCGACCGCGCCCTCGGCGCGCAGACGTTCGGCGCTCAGAACCTGCGGGACGTCCATGGCCCGCACGACGCCCAAGGTACCTCCCAGCACCCCGATGACGAGCCCCACCACGATCAGGCGCTTGGCCGCCACGTGGCGGAGCGGAAACATCACCAGCAAGGCCACTAGGGCGTACTGCGAGAGGATATCGCCCTGCCAGATCAACGTCCCGTGCACGATACCAAACAGCAGCAGCCACATGTTGCGACGACAGAAGATGTCGGCGGCTTTGGCGGAGGGACCGCGCGCCTCGATGCGGCTGGTGATTAGAACGATGCCCGCGCCATAGAGGATCGAGAACAGCGTGCGCATCTTGCCTTCGAAGAACAGCCACTTGATCGCGAAGATCACGAGGTCCAGCGTCGCGTGCCAGCCGACGAAGGCGGGCTTGGCCACGCCAAGGGGCACGTCGTGAAGGGCGGCAGGGCCGCTGAAGCTCTCGATGTTCAAGACCAGGATGCCCAGCAGGGCGAAGCCGCGCAGGACGTCGAGCGCGGCGATGCGCTGGGTCGGCGCGACCGGCCCGTCCACGGCGGCGCTCGGCGCCCCGCCCGCTTCTAGGTCTGTCGTGATCTCATGTGATGTGTACTGCACCATAATACTCCGGTTCGCGCGACGAGCTCGTGGCGCGTTGACCGCCAGCAGGCCGACGACGTCGGAAATCAGCTGGCGGATAGGCGGCGCTGGCTAGCGCGGTCGGTCCGGCAACGTTGGTAAAATGTCGTGAAATGGCAGGCAGCACCGAGACTTGCTCCGTGTGGCTTGGACAAATCGAACGCCTGCGCCCGGGCTTGTCCAAAGTGCGCCAAGGTGTGTGGTGAGACACAGATCCTCGGACTAGCGACGGCCCTCAACCTGCGAATTCCGCGCTTACCTCCGCGGGCCGAAGCGGATTAGAGCCGCTCCATGCCCGTTCCCGCCGCCCTCGCCGCCGCCCTCATCGCCTGCACCGCGCCGAGCGTTCACGATGGCGACACCCTGCGCTGCGGTTCCGAGCGGGTGCGGCTCTTCGGCGTCGACGCGCCCGAGGTGCGACGCGGCCAGACCCCAGCCGAGCCCTTCGCCTATGAGGCCCGGAATGAGTTGATCCGCCTGACCCGTGGCCGCGTGGCCTGTCGGTTCGTCGCGCGCGACCGCTATGGCCGGTTCGTCGGCAAGTGCTGGTCCAGCGCCAGTCCGGACGTCAACGCCGCGCTCATCCGCTCGGGGCTCACCACCGAGTATCGTCGCTACAGCAAGGGCGCCTACGCCAAGGCTGAAGCGGACGCCAAGGCGGCCGGTCGCGGGCAATGGGCCGACGGCGCGGCCTTGGCCAAGCCATAGAGGCGTAAGCCCGAACCGCGCCTTCGAGGACGGGACGGCCCCCCGGGCGACGCCTCAGCCGGGCTTGGGCAGACCCGCGGCCAGCAGCTCGTCCTTGGTCACGTACCGCTGCGAACCATAATAGGCCTTCAAGCGCGCCGGATCGTTCTGGCCAGGATCCATCAGCCAGCGCGTGTGCCAGGTCATGAACCACAGCCAGTCGGCCTGCGGTCCAAGCAAGGCCGGATCGGGAATGGGCCCGTTCTCATGCAGGCAGATCGGCACGCTGTCGCCGACGATCGCCTTGACCGCCCCGAACATCGGCCCGAGCGCCCCGTGATCCTCGACATAGATGTCGGCGCCGGCGACATCGACGCGCTCGCGGCCCGGATACCAAGCCGGATCGACGTTCTGGCCGRCCCAGCCCAGCACCCAGATCAGGTTGTCCAGGCCCCGGCGGCGGGTGAACTCGTCGTACATCAGCGCCCATAGCGCCTTGAAGGCCTGCGGACCGTGCTTGCCCCACCAGAACCAGTCGCCGCTGAACTCGTGCAGCGGCCGCCAGAGCACCGGCACGCGTCGGTCGCGCAACACGGTCAGGAGGTCGGCGATCGCGTCCAGGTCGCGATGCAAAGCCCAGTTCTGCGGCGTCCCCGGCTTCAAGGCGGCGACCAAGTCGAAGTCCTTCTTGGAGTTCTCGTACCCCGTCCCGACGTCCGGCGCCCCCCAGTGCCAGCACAGGGTGACGATCCCGCCCGAGCGATGCCAAGCCGTGGCCCGCTCGTTGACCGCGGCGTTGTCGCGCGGATCCATGTAGTCGAGGCCGAGGATGGCCGGCTGGCGGCCGGTCACCCGCGCCAGGTAATCCAGCTCGCCCCGGGGACCGGCGCGGGCCACGCCCAGCTCCTGCTGGCCGGTCAGTGTCTTGCGGCCGTAGAGGCTCCAGAGAAAGTCGTAGAGGGCGCGGGCCTGCGCCGAAGGCCGAGGATTGCTCAGGCGGCGTGAGGACGCCGCCTCGCCTGCCCCACCAACCGTCGCCAGCGCCAGGCCCGTGGCCAGGGTCGAGCGCCTGGAAACCCTCATGCCGTTCCCATCTTGTCCCTGGCCCCTAGCCACGCTCGGAGAACCGGTCATAGGCGTCGATGCGCCGGGCCAGCAGGTCGATCTCGCCGCCGTAGATTTCCTGGCGCAGGAACAAAAGCTCGGCGTCCTTGTCGGCCTCGGCGACGTCGACATACCAGCAGCGCGAGGGCACCGCGTCGTCGCCGTTCCAGCGATAGCCACGGGCCTTGAGCCTGTCCTTCATGGCGAACGGCGAGTTCTCGGCCCAGATCCGCCAGGTCGGAAGGCGCGCCCGCTCCAGCAGGGCGGCCAGGGCCGGAACCCCGCTCTTGGGCAGGTCGGTCGCCAGCAGCTCGATGGCCGCGGCGCAGTCATTGACCGCCCGGTGACGGTCGTAGAAGAACCCGGCCCCGGCGGCGAGCCAGGCCAGCTTTACGCCCTCGTGCCCCTCGGCGGCCCAGTCGACCTGGCTCATCGAGCAGGCCCAAGGCTTGGTGCGGAACACCTCGCAGAAGCGCTCGAGGAAGCGGCGGTCGAAGGCGGCGTTGTGGGCGATGACCAGGGCGGCCGGCGCCGCCGCGGCCGTCACGGCGTCCAGGTCGAGGGTTTGGCCGGCGACCATGGCGTCATTGATGCCAGTCAGGGCGGTGATCTCCGGCGGAATCGGCCGTTCTGGCTGGCGAAACCCGTGGAAGGCCTCGCCGATCTCGTAGATCCGCCCGTCCATCCCATAGCGGAACGGGACCATGGCCAGTTCGATGATCTCGTCCTGGCGCCAGTCCAGGCCCGTGGTCTCGACATCGACGAACAGGCCCGTGCGGACGACGACGCCGTCGGGGATCGCCACCGGCGGCCGCGGCGAGAGCCGGCGCAGCACGCGGTACTCGCCGCTCGCCCGCAGCGCAGCGGCCATCGCTTCCAGATCCAGAGCCTGCTCGGTCATGGTTCTTGGCATAGCACCACGAGCGATTCCCGGGCCAGCCGAGGGCCGCGACGGACCAATCCCCATTTCGCGTTCCGGTCGATTGACTCTCGTCCGTCCATGAGAACAATTAAAGAACAACCTGGACATCCGCCATGCCCCCTCCCCCGCGTCGCGGGCGCCTCGCCGCGCCCGCCGACCAGCCGCCCCGTGTCTGGCGCAAGAGCATCGAGAAACTGACCCGCCAGCGCGAACGCACCGGCGATCCAACCAGCCGCACCCTCTGCTTCACCTTTCCCGGCGGCCACCGCGCCTCGCGCAGCCGCGTGACCTTCGTCTCGCCCGRACACGTCCCCGACTTCGATGGCGACGAGGCCTGGTTCGAGATGGCGCTGACGGCCGGCGTCCCGTGGTCGTATTGGCGCGCCGTGCGCCAAGTCGATCCGCCCGCGGCCTCCGAACGAGACGGCGAGGCGCGGCGATGAGCGTCCAGCCAAGCCTYTTTGACCTGCCGCCGGCGCCGCGCCGGCCCATGCCGCAGGGCTTCGCCTACCAGCCCGACCTGATCGGCCCGGCCGAGGAGCGCGATCTGGTGCGCCGGTTCGAGGGCCTGGACTTCAAGTCTTACGAGCACCTCGGCTATCTGGGCAATCGCCGGGTCGCCAGCTTCGGCTGGCAGCGGGACGACAGCGGCCAGATGATCGAGACCGGCGAACCGATCCCCGACTTTCTGAGCTCGCTGCTGGGCAAGGTCGCCGCCTTCACTGGCCTGGCCCGTGAAAGCTTCCGCCACGCCCTGGTCACCGAGTACGCCCCCGGCGCCGGCATCGGCTGGCATCGTGACCGGCCGCCGGCCGTGGCCATCGCCGGCGTCTCGCTGGTCTCGCCCTGCAGCTTTCGCCTGCGGCGCAGGGCCGGAGAGACCTGGGACCGGGCCACGATCCAGGCCCAGCCCCGCTCGGCCTATCTGATGAGCGGGCCGGCCCGCAGCGACTGGCAGCACAGCATCCCGCCGGTCGCAGCGCTGCGTTATTCGGTGACGTTCCGGACCGTGCGCACTCCAAGGGCAAGCTACTGACGGATACGTGTTGGCGCCTGGCGAAACCCCAAACGGCGCGACAGCGTTGGGGCCGGGGACGGAGGACCCAGCATGATCGAACGAACCTACCAGCAAGGCGACCAGGTGCTGCGCACCGGCGTCAACCTGCCCCATCTGGGCGTCTACAGCGGCCAGGTCTACGAGGTCGAGGATTTCGAGCGCCATCACGCCGAAGGCCTCTATGTCCGCGGCGTGCCGGAAGGCCTGGACCCGGGCAGCTTCCAACCGATCGAGGCTTGAGGCCCACCAAGGTCGGCGATGCCCGGTGAAGATCGCCACCTTCAACATCAACAACGTCGTCAAGCGCCTGGACAACCTGATCGACTGGCTGGCCGAGGCCGAGCCGGACGTCGTTTGTCTCCAGGAACTGAAGGCCGAGCAAGGCGCCTTTCCGGCCGCGCCCCTGGCCCAGCTGGGCTACAACGCCGTCTGGAAAGGCCAGCGCAGCTGGAACGGGGTCGCGATCCTGGCGCGCGAGGCCGAGCCGATCGTCACTCGCACCGCCCTGCCCGGCGATCCGGCCGACATCCAAGCCCGCTACATCGAGGCGGCGGTCAACGGCGTGCTGGTGGCCAGCCTCTACCTGCCCAACGGCAATCCTCGGCCGGGCCCCAAGTTCGACTATAAGCTGGCCTGGTTCGAGCGCCTGATCGCCCACGCTGAAGACCTGCGATCCAGCGGCGCGCCGGTGGTGCTGGCCGGCGACTACAATGTCGTCCCCACCGAGGCCGACATCTATCAGCCGCACTCGTGGGCCGACGACGCGCTGCTGCAGCCGGAGGTGCGAGCCGCCTACCAGCGCCTACTGGATCAAGGCTGGAGCGACGCCCTGCGCCAGCTCCATCCGACCGGCCCGCTTTGGACCTTCTGGGCCTATCTCTGAAACCGCTGGTCGAGCGACAAGGGCCTGCGGCTGGACCACCTGCTGCTGACGCCGGATCTTGCCGATCGCCTGGTCGAGGCCGGCGTCGACCGCTGGGCGCGCGGCGAGCAAGAGGCCAGCGACCACGCGCCGACCTGGATCCGGCTGACCGACTAGCTGCACATGTTCCCCTTTGGTTCCAAATCCGCTAGACTGCGACCATGGGCGAGCCCGGGATTCGCAAGATCATCCATATCGACATGGACGCCTTCTTTGCGTCGGTCGAACAGCGCGATGATCCCAGCCTTCGCGGCCGGCCGCTGGCGGTCGGGCACGGGGCCCGGCGCGGCGTGGTCGCCGCCGCCAGCTACGAGGCTCGCCAGTTCGGCGTCCGCTCGGCCATGCCCTCGACCACGGCCCTCGCCAAGTGCCCGCAGCTGGTGTTCGTGCCGCCGCGCTTCGAGGTCTACAAGGCCGTCTCGCGCCAGATCCACGCGATCTTCGCCGACTACACCGACCTGATCGAACCCCTGTCCCTGGACGAGGCCTATCTCGACGTCACCGCCAACCGGCGCGGCCTGGAGACGGCTTCGGACACAGCCAAGGAAATCCGCGCCCGCATCCTGGAGACCACCGGCCTGACCGCCTCGGCTGGAGTGTCCTACAACAAGTTCCTGGCCAAGCTGGCGTCGGACCAGAGAAAGCCCAACGGCCAGTTCGTGGTCCCGCCCGGCAAGGGCGAGGCCTTCGTCCAATCCTTGCCGATCGGCCGCTTCCATGGGGTGGGCGCGGTCACCGAGACCAAGATGAAGCGGCTGGGCATCCATACCGGCGAGGACCTGCATCGCCAGAGCCTGGCCTTCCTGCAGCACCATTTCGGCAAGTCGGGACCCTGGTACTACGCCATCGCCCGCGGGCAGGACCACCGGCCGGTCAATCCGGACCGGGTACGCAAGTCGTCCGGCTCGGAGACCACCTTCGACCAGGACCAAACCGCGCCCGAACTGATCGAGGCCGGCGTCCTGGCCATGGCCGACGACGTCTGGGCCTGGTGCGAAAAGACGAGCGCCCGGGCCCGCACCGTCACCGTCAAGATCAAGTGGGCCGACTTTCAGCAGGCCACGCGCAGCCGCTCCCTGCCCGCGCCGATCACCGACCAGGAGACCCTGCGCCAAACCAGCCTGGATCTGATCCGCTCGGTCTATCCGCCGCGCCTGGGCATCCGCCTGGTCGGGGTCACCCTGTCGAACTTCGACCAGGCCATCGCCCTAAAGGACGAACAGCTGGGCCTTGGCCTCGACGCCGCCTTGGTCGCCCAGCCGACGGCGCGGATCGCCCACCATGCTTAGGATCCAGGCCATGCCGCCCCGCCGTCGCCCCACCGCCCGCCTCCTCACGCCCGCGGGGTGGATCGGCGCCATCGTATTCCTGGCCCTGGCCGGCGCGTTCGCGGTGTTGACGGTTCTCTTCCGCTAGCCGCCCCGGTTTGGGGACATGAACGATCCTGATCAGACCTCCAGTTGTCGAAGCGCGAACGCGTCTTGCCACGCGGCCAGCGTAGCGACGTGCCGCCAGCCTCGACCCAAGTTCGCCAACGCTTCGCCTATCTTTTCATCGTTGCAGGCGGAGGATCGGCGCTCGAACGCGATGGCGCGATCCGTGCACTCCGCCGAGGACAACATCCCATTTCCCAGGGTGGTGGTCGCAAGAGCGCGCCTTTGCGCCTGGCCCCCGACCGACAGCGCGGCAATCGCCTCGACGATCTGCCGGGGGTGATAGGGTTTGTCTATGAAAATGGAGTCTTCCACGCCTTCGGCCTTGTGCCGCGCACCGGCCGCTCCTGAAACGAACACGACGGGAAGCCCCGGATAGGCGGCGCGCGCTCGGCGGGCGACATCAAAGCCATCCTCGCCAACGCCCAGATCAATGTCGCTCACCAGGCCGGAAAGGTAGCCGTGCTTGTCCAGAATGGTCATCGCCGAGACGGCGTCGCTGGCTTCAATGACCCGGACGCCTTGGTCGCGAAGGAACTCGCAGGCCGACAGGCTCAGAATAAGGTCGTCTTCAACGAAAAGAATTTGATGGACGCGCATCTTTCGCAATCCCTTGTGAGATTACACAACCCCTGGAATTGATCGAGTATCCAAACTCGCGAAAATATATTCGCCATGCCGTTGATTTTAGAGGTCTTAATTTAAACAACGTTACCGAGAATACTTTCAGGTATTCTCGAAATAATCGCCATGGATCCGACACACCCGCGCCATAACCACCCCAATCTGGCGCGTGGCCTTCACCCTGCTTGGCGCCTCGACGGTCACGGGACTGACCGGCCGGTCTTTYAACAACTCGACCCCTCTGGCGCGACACCACCAACTCGAACGTCCGCGCACTTTCTTTCACCGACCCAGGCCAAAGCCGGCGCGAGCCTGGCGACCGAAACCGCGATCGCCAGAAACGCCCTCGATGCGTCTTAGGCCGGCTTGGCGCCCGGCGTCCCGCACTTGGCGAACTTGCCCTTGGCGTCCTTGCACTTGGTCGGCTTGGCCGGGGCGCTGGCGGCCGGGCATTTGATGAACTTGCCTTTGGCGTCGCGGCATTGGGCGGCGAAGGACGGGCTGGAAACAGCCAGGGTCAGCAGGGCGGCGGCGGCCAGGGCCAGGGTGCGGCGCATCGATCAGTCTCTCCGGTCGGGGAATCCGACGGCCAAGCCTGACTAAGGATCGGTGACGCTTTGATGGCGCCGCACCGCCGCCGTGCCCATCTGCGATCGCCCGGGCGGACGCCCTGGAAATATTCGCGACCCGGCTACCGGACAGCGCCGCCGCGACCAGCCTGAGTTTGAGGCGGCGCGACCCTCTAGGCCGCGCAGCGGTCCATCGGCTCGAAGGCGGCGATCGCCGACCCCTGCGCCACGGGGCGCGCCACGGACGCGGTGATCGGGGCCGGCTTGCGGCGCATCAGCACCACCCCGCCCGCGACCACGGCCAGAGCCGCGACCGCCAGACCGACCTGGCCGATATCCAGGCTTGGCAGGACCGACAGGCCCTTGCCGGCCAGATAGCCCGGCGAGACCAGGGCGCCGACCCAGACGAAGGCCGAGGCGACATTGGCGACCTGAAAGCTGTGAGCCTTCATCCGCGCCATGCCGGCCATTACCGGCACGAAGGCGCGCAGCGGCCCGAAGAACCGGCCCAGGAAGATCGAAGCGACGCCATAGCGGCGCGAGAACAGGCGCGTGCGGGCGATCGTGCGGCGGTGTGGACGCAGGAACGGCAGGGCCAGGACCCCGCCGCCCAGGCGCCGGCCCAGGCCATAGGAGACCGCGTCGCCGAGCGCCGCGCCGGCGACCGACCACAACACCACCGACACCGGGTCCAGGGCGCCGGTGGCGATCAGGCCGCCGGCCAGCAGCATCAGGGCGGTGGCCGGCACGAAGGCGCCGATCAGCACCAGCGACTCCAGGAAGGTGGCCAGGCCGAGCACCAGGCCCGCCCACGCACGGTGGTCGGAGATCAGGGCGGACAGCGGGGCGAGATCGAAATGCATGGCGGACTTCCTTGGACCAAACCAACATGGGAAGCCGCGACGCGGTTGCGAGACCGATCGGTATCATCGCGCGCTAAAAACGGCCGCTGTGGCCGATCCGCATCAGCAATCAAGCGGCGCCAGAAACGCCGCCCTGAGCGGATTCTTGCGGCTCCGGGTGAAACCCCGACCGGTCTCCATGAACCTGGCCGGCACCGACGCGATCAGCGTGACCGGCTCGACGACCTTGGTTCCGGTCTCGGCGTCAACGCCCTTACCCTACTCGGTCACCTTCAGACGGTTCGTCCCTCCCGCCGAGACTGAAGCGGCAAGCAGCCCTCCTAGCGCGCCCAGAACACATGCACCTCGTCATGGCCGGTCTCGACCGTGAACACCTCGCCGCCCAACCGGGCGTCACGGGCCATGGCCTCCCAATCAATATAGAGGCGCAAGGCGTCCGGAATGACCGTGGTCTCCTCCGTCAGCTCCTGAAAGCTGTCGGCGAGGCTGGAGAACAGCCCGCGATATTGCTCGTCCAAGGCGCTCGTCGCCGCCTCCAGATCGCCGCTGAAATGCTCGAGCACCAAGGCGCCCAGATGGCCGCGCTCGCGCAGGAAGCCGGCGATCTCGACGAGGTGGTCGAGATCGGCATATTCGCGGACCTCGACGCCGCCGAAGTCCTCATGATCGTGAATGGCGTATTCCTCGGCCCCCGCCACCGGCGAGGCGGCCAGCATGGCGGCCACCGCCTCGCGCACGGCCTTGGCGTCATCCTCCACGGCGATCCAGGCGCCATGGAGCCGGCCGCTGTTATAGGCCGCCAGGCAGGCGACATAGATGCGAGGCTCCAGCTTTTCAGCGGCTTGTCCCATCTTCCTCATCCTTCAAGCAGGGGTTCAGCATGAACCCTTGCCCGTCGGCGAGACCGGGGGTGCAAGCGGAGGGGCGGCTTCGCGGGGACCCGGCTGCAGGGCAAAGCCCGAAGCTGGGCGGAAGGCGATCCGAAGCGCGCCGGGGGCGGCGCCCCAAGCCATCCGGACCTCTGCAATGGGACGGCTCTCGGCCAAGCTCGAAATCGCTGACGCGAAGACCCAACGACGACCTAGGCGGCGCCGGTTTTAAGAGCCCAGTCAGCGAGCTTCAGCACGGTAATCAAAGCGACCACCACGAGAAAGACGATCACGATGCTGGACTTCCTTCTGGCCTCGTCAACGTCCCGCGGAGCGGCGCCGTCGGGCACGAAGAGCATTCGATGCACCCTGTTAACTCCAGGCAACACGGTCAGACCAAACAGCCGCCCGGCCGTGAGTGTCGTGAGGACTAGAAAATTTATCGCGGTGGGAATGAGCGCCGGCAAACCCACGGACGATGCAATGACCACGGCTCTAGCGCCTGAGGCTTCCAGCGTTGTGCCGCGCATGATGCCGCCAATCGTCTCCACAGCCACGCCTGGACGGCCAGCCACAACGTCTCGCGCGACCATCAGCAATTCGCGTGGTCCGCCAAAGAACGCCATCCCCCAAGCGCGATATTCGAGAGCCATCTGATCGCGTTGCCCAACAACGGCCAGAAGGTCAAATATTTTAAATATAACGAAGGAGCTAAACAACAGAACGACGAATGACAGCGCAATACAGGAGACCGCAACAATAAGATCAAAAAATATCAATGGAACAAAAACTAGAAAACTCTGCGAGTTGGCGGCCTTTTCTAGGAGATAGCGCGAAAATGCCACCGATAGCCAATCTGGAAATGAATTCGCAAAAACGACCCCGTAAAGAGCGATGATGTACGGGGCAACCATCGAGAACACAAATACGAACAGATCAACTACTTCCTTGCCTTTGTTGCTCACGTTCGCAGATAAAAGAAAAGGAAGACAAAGTGCGGCGCCAACAATCATCGAGGCGAACGAGATCCACTGGAGTTTTCCGGCTATACTCTTGAATCTCATGGCATGAATGATCATGAAAAGTACGCAGGCGCCTGCACTCACCAGCAAAATGAGCAACCCAAGCCATTTGGCCCCAAGAATCGCCGGCACGCCGAGATCTTGCCGCAGGATGACGCAAACGACTGCGACGAAGCCGAGGGAGAGCCCTCCGGTCACCAGGCCTGAAACGAAGATCTCGGCGATCATCGCGACCGGTGCGTAGAAATTAAAAATGGAGATATTTTTTAGCACCCACGCGACAAGCAGCGTTGGTAAGCCAATCATGAAAGCAATGAACCAGACCCACATAAGCGGTCCCTGATCTTGCACTTGAGCCTGGACGGAAGGCAGACGCGTCAGAGCGCCGAAGGCGAAGAAGGCCACGACCGCACAAGTCACATGACCTGTTTGCGCCGAGAACCCGAACACTCCGGCGACGGCAGATCTGCGCCCACCTCCATCGCGCACGGTCCGAAACAGCCGCAACTGCACGAGAAAAACGGCCACGAGGCTCGAAAAGGCAATGAGGTACGCGCCCACACTGGCTTTGCCCAAAGGCTCACGCAGTTGGTTCATCAGCAAAAGGGAAAACCCGATGAACGGGGCGAACACAAATATATAGACCGACGAAATCCAAGCACTCACCCGCCAGGCGTTCAGAGTCAGGTAGCGGGCCGCCCATCCTTTCTCGGATGACTTTGGCGGACCATAAAGCGAGCTAACGATACCTAGGGCTCGCCCCACACCGCCGCGTAGGAGGTTAAGAAAGGAGCCGTGCGTGAGCTTCTCGAGCAACCCCGTCAGCCCGACATGATGGTCAGCGCGGGACTGCTCGTTGGTGAAGAAGGCATAGGATGCGCCGACCAGGCCGCTGATGGCGACAAAGGTCTCGATCGCCTCCTTGGCGTCTGAAAGCACTTGCCCCACGGTTTTTCCCCCGGCCGATCGGCCACCTCAAGGCTAGCTACTCCTCCTGGCCGCCACAATCGTCTTCGGCCGGGAGCCGACGCCTGCGCCAAGCCCGCGCGCGGGCTATGATCGACGACGCAAATGGCTGGCGAGCGCGACCCACACCTTCGTCGTCTGGGAGGCTGCAGGATTTGGCGGACGGATGGGCGCAAGTCCAAGCCGCTGAACTAGCACTGCGACCCTGATCGGGATGTCTCTTTGGAAGGCGCCGCGCGAGCTCAAACCTCAGTAGTTCCGCCCAAGGTCACCGCCCGATCGAGCGACGCCGCCGCCACGATCGCCCGAAACTCGTCCAGGATCTCCGAGTGACGCCCGCGCAAATAGCGCTCGATCTCACTGTTCCCGATCAGACGAGACAGGTAGCCCGACGCGATCACCAGATGCAGGACGTCGTCGCCGTACGATGTCTCCAGCGCTTTGAAGTCCTGGGTCAGAGACTCCATCTCCCGCTCCATGCGCGCCATCTGGTCGCTGGTCATGCCCCCGACCTTCTTGGGCTTGTTGGCATGGAGGAGATCGGCCTGGCGGGTCGCCGCCAGCAGCGCCTTGGCATAGGCGGAGGTGAAGTTGCCGGCCGAGATCATCAGCTCGGCCACTTCGATCTGGCGCATCGGTTTCATCTTGCGCAGGGCGTCGAAGGACACCGGATTGACCGCGCGGTCCTTCAGCAGTTCGACCACTTCGGGTGTGACGCCCTCCAACAGGCTGCGCCGACGGCGGATGGCCTTGGCGTCGACATTGAGGGCGCGGGCGAGCTTCTCTTCGGAAACGCCGCGCTCGATGGCGCGAACGATCATGTAGTGCTCCTGGATGGTGGCGAGACGATTGACCCGCTTGTTGTAGGTGAAGGCCTCATCGTCGTCGGAGATCAGGCAGCGGGTTTCCCGCTCGCCTAAGTCCTTGAGGATCGCCAGGCGCACGTGGCCATCGAGCAGCATGTAGGGGCCGCCGCCCGGCGATCGCACCACGACCAGCGGCTCGATGACGCCGACCTCGGCGACCGACTGGGCGATGCGCCGAAACTTCACCGACGTCAGGACCTTCTCGGGCGTTTTGCGCATGGGCAGGATTTCGTCGAGCCGAACCGTGACCAGGTCCTGCTCGAAGGCGGCGCGAACCGGAGCCATGTCAGGCCTCGTGCACGCCGAGGCGCTCGGCCAAGGGCTTGGGCAAGGTGTGCATGGCCTCGGCCCGCAGCAGGGTGACGAAATGGTCGTCGTCCAGAAGCCGGCGAAGACCGTTGACCACGAACAGCAGGCGGCTCTGGGCGAGTGACGCCTTCTTGATCAACAGCTTCTGGCGATCGGTCTCCTTGCGATAGGCCCGCACCAGGGCGTCGGCGGTGACCCGAACGCGCCCTGCCCCGTGACCGCGCCCGCCGCCATGGCCCGCCTTGCCGCTGGTCTTGCGCTGCTCGATGATCCTGCGGATCGCCACCACTTGGTTGCCCGGCAAGGCTTTGTTCTCGTAGGCGTCGGCCAAGGCGCTCTGGACTTCGGCGTCGCCGGCCTTGGCGATCTCCATGGCGATGGTGTGGGGAATGACGCCGCGCTCGACGGCGTTGATCAGGCGCACTTCGCCGTTCTCAAGCAGGAAGACGATCGCCCAGATATATTCGGCGCTGAAGTCGGTCTTGCGGGCGATCTCGCTGACCGAGTAGCCGCGCTCCTTCAGGGCGCCGATCTCATGGACCAGTTCCATGGGACTGTGCTGGCGACGCGCCAAGTTCTCCACCAGGCTCATGACGAAGCAGTCCTCGACGCTGGCCTCCATGACCACGGCGGGAATGTCGGTTTCGCCCAGCGCCATGAAGGCCTCCAGCCGCCCCTGCCCGCAGATCAGGTCAAAACCGCCGTCCTCGCGCGGACTGACCGTGATCGGCTTCTTCAGGCCAAGATTGGCGATGCTGGAGACCAGTTCCTGGAAGATGCGCTTGTTGCGCGAGCGCGGATTGAGAACGGTGATCGCCGCGATCGGCACGCGGCGGATATGCTGGTCCTGCTCGTTCATGCCGCGCTCCGCAGGCGAAAGCGCCGCGTCAGATCGAAGAACGGCTCCAGGTCATCGAAGCGGTAGGCGTCGAGGAAGACGCCGTTGTCCTCGGCCAGCTTCAGCCTGGAGGCTTCGCCCAGATCGATCCACGGCAGGAGATACCAGTCGCGCACGGTGGCGTTGTCGGCGCCCATGCGCGCGGCGATGGTGATGTCGGGCCGCAAACCCGCGTCGAGCCGGATCTTCCAGCGACCACCGCTCGGGGTCGGCGCGCAGCGAGCGATCGCCAGCGAGGCGGTGAACTCCTCGTTGATCGTCATCAAGTCGGTGGCGGGATCGACCCGCACCGCGCCGCCCAGGCCGCGGATGGCCCCGAGCGTCTGTTCGACGATCTTCGGGTGCAGGGCCCGCAAGGCGCGGTTAGTCTCCAGATAGCGGTAGTCGCGAGGGATCGCGTAACCGACCAGTTCGTAGGCCCGGACAAGGCTGYCGAACCGATGCCGGTAGGTCGAGCTTGAGGGCATGTCCTCGACCTCGTCGATGATCAGCCCGGAGAGACAGCCGCGCTCGCTCAGCAATCCGTTGAGCCGCTCCAGCAACTCCTCATTGGTGAACCGCCGCGTGCGCTCCTCGATAATCCGCCGCGCGGCCAGGAAGAAGTCAGGGTCGACGATGGCGTCGAAGGCGCCGTCGCCGCGCACCCAGTGGTCGGGCTCATTGACCACCCGCTTCTTCTTCAGCTTGAAGGAGACGCGATTGTAGACGTTGTTGCCGACATACTTCTCATTGCTCAGGACCTGATGGACGACCCCGCGCGTCCAGGCGCGGCCCAGGTCCGTCACCAGGCCCTCCTCATTGAGCAGAATGGCGATCTCGCGTTCGGACCGCCGGTGCAGCACGAACATCCGGTAGATACGCTGGACGATCTCGATTTCTTCGGCCGGTCCGGGCGCCAGGACCACACGGTCGGTCTGCAGGCTCTTCTGCTCGCCGCGGTTCAAAACGCCCTTGGGCTGGCGATGCTCGTCGACCAGCACGCGGCGAAGGCCAAAGCCGGCCGGCCCGCCCTGGCGAAAGCCCAAGGTGATCAGCCGGCACTGGCCGGTGAAGACCTTGGCGGAGAGCTCACGGCTGTACTCGCCCGCCATCGCCCGTTTCATGCTCTTAATGATGGTGGCCGAAAGGCTGCCATCGTTCTCGAACTGCTCGGCGCAGTAGTGGACGATGATGCCAGCCTCCCGGCACTGGAACTCGTAGAAGGCGCTCTCGTCGGCGTCCTGGAAGCGGCCCCAGCGGCTGACGTCGTAGACAAGGATCGCCTGGAAGTCGGCCCGGCCGGCCTTCACGTCGGCGATCAGGCGCTTGAGCGCATCGCGGCCATCCAGCCGCAGGCCGCTCTTGCCCTCGTCAGCATAGGTCTGGACGATCTCGAAGCCTTTGCGCGCGGCGTACCGGGCAATGATCTCGGCCTGGTTCTCGGTCGAGTATTTTTGGTGCTCGGTGCTCATCCGAACGTACTGGGCCGCCCGCACAGGCGCGCCGGCGGGTTTTTCGTCGCCGGTTACACTTTCCATCTGTCTTCAGTCCCCACGCCAATCGTCACCGAGCCGGAGCACCTTGGCTCTGGCTACGACCCTAGGTCGGGGATGGTGGGAATGTCGCGTTCGCAGAAAGACCGAAAACTTCGGTCAGATTCGGGAAAAACTTTTCCGCCGAGCCCCGATCCGCACCGCATGGATTTCGTCGAGGCGATCGCCCAGGCGCTGCGGCGCGAGTACGGCCAAAGTCCCGCGGCGGTGAAGGTCGTGGTGCGCCTGACTCGGGCCAACCCGCGCGCTGTTCGTAACTGGTTCGCCGCCAACAACGGCCCCAGCGGCGAGAACCTGGTCGTGCTCCTTCGCCACTCCGAAGAGGTCCTGGAAACCGTCCTCTTCCTGGCTGGCCGCCACGACCTGATCACCGCTCGCAAGCTCGCGGGCGCCCGCGAGAAACTGCGCGAGATGCTGGAAATGATCGATGACCTTCAAAACAGCTGAGCTACACCGCGCTCCACCCACTCCCGCTTCGAACCTCGGATACCCCTACGCCAGGACGTCGCCTGCCCTATAACCAAGCTTCAAATATGTTTGGGGGACATCATGTATCGACAGGGCGCGCTCGATAGTCTGTGCGGCGTTTACGCCGTGATCAACAGCACCAAAGCTATGGCGGATCGACGCGGTGTTCGTATCAGTCGAACTCGATGCCGCGATCTCTTCATCGAGCTTTGCGTCGTGCTGGCCGATGGCGGACGCTTGGCTGACGCGATCACACAGGGCACCGGGATCCGGACGTTTCAGCAGATGGTTCGCGCTGCTCATGAATGGACCGCTGAAAACTACGGCCTACGGCTGAAGAGCGTGCGCGCTTTCAACACCCAGCCTGCAGGCTTGGCTGACTATTGGACTCGCGTGCAGGCGCATGCCGAAACGTTCGAAGCAGGTTCGGTTCTCCTCGGAATGGTGGGACGATACGACCACTGGAGCTGCATCCGCTCGATCAGCGAGCGCAGGATCAGCCTGGTCGACTCCGATGGCATCCAACATCTCAATCGCGACCGCTGCACGGTCGCTGCGCCATCCGGTCGCCGGCAACTGATCCTCTGTCCGACCCAGACTTTGTTAGTCTCCGACTAACAGCGGCCAAGGAGCGGTCACGCTCGTTCGGGCGCATCCGCTCGAATGCCAACCGGCGGGGCCGCTTGCCCGTCGAGGCGGTCGAGGCGCCAAGCCCCAAACTGTCTGGCATTTTTTTCGCTCTCCGACCGCCCTACCCGCCCTTCCGGGGCGTCATAACCTTCACTGGCTCAGGTCCCAGACTCGGAGCAAAATTCCAGCACCAGAACGGCCGATCCCCGGAAAAACTGCTCGCCCCAACTCAGCTGACTGCAGTAGGAAACTGCAGCATCGAACTTCAGAGGCTAAGCCGATAACTGCACACCCCATCATCATTACGACCTGCACGAACCGCAAGCGGCACGCGCCGGATCCGGACCTCAGCGCACGCGACTTGGCGTCAGGTCCGTCCGAAGAGGTCGGAGTTGCATGGCGCGAACGGCTGTCGGCGGCCAAGCGGCCTTGGACAGCCTGTTCGCTCTATCTGGGCCGAGCCTTCAGTGATGCGACCCAAGCCACCAAATCCGCCAAGGGGCGTCTCTATATCGTGTCCGCCGGCTTAGGCCTGATCAGCGCCGAAAGCTTCGCGCCAAGTTATGACCTGACGGTAGCGCCCAACGCCCCGGACTCGATCCTGCGAAAGACCGGCGGTGATGCGCGCGCCTGGTGGTCACAGGTCGAAACCGCTCTGGAGCCCGCGCCGGCGCTGGACGGCGAAGGCTTGATCCTAGCGGCCCTGTCGCGTCCCTATCTGGATATGGTCGCCGACGCCTGGTCGCGCTGGCCCTCCGAACGCCTGGCCCGTTTGCGGCTATTCTCGAAAGAGACGCCCGGCGGCGATCTGGCCAAGACCTTCGGCGGCGCATGGATGCCGTACGATGATCGGTTGGATCGCTTTGGCGATGGCCTCTATGCCGGCACGCAAAGTGACTTCGCCCAACGCGCGCTCAAGCACTTCGTGGAGAAGATCGGCGTCGCCCCCGAGGATATCGCTCTGCATCGCAAGGCGGTCCTGTCCGCGCTCGAGGGTCTGGAGGCGCGTGAGACGCCAGCTCGCGAACGGCTGGACGACGCGCAAATCCGGGCATTGATCGCGCGCGACTGGGCGTTGGTGGAGGGCCGATCAGGCGCGATGTTGCGCCACCTGCGCGACAAGCTAGGCGTGGCCTGCGAACAAGGTCGCTTCAAGCTGCTGTTCCAAGCGGTGGCCAGTCAGCGTATCGGAGCCCTGCTTTGACCCGCGCGCCGGTGCTGTCGGTTCGCGCGCTGCGCACCCGCCAGGGCGCGAGCCTGGACGTCTTCGCCTTCTTCATCCGCGGCGACGAGGTCATGAAGATCGCCGACATCTCGCGCCTTCACCGGGACGAGAACCAGTTGCGGGGCTTTCAGCGCAAGGAGATCAAGAGTCACGTCTCCGAGATCGCCGAGTTCCTGAAGAAGGGCGAGGTGCTCTTTCCCAACGCGATCATCCTGGCGCTCTCCAAGGAGGTGGCGTTCAAGCTTTCGCGCGGTCCCGCGCCTCAAGGCGGCACGGACGCCGTGCAAAGCGGCGTGCTGTGCATTCCGCTACGTCCCGAAGGTCAGCGCGCGGCGTGGATCGTCGATGGCCAACAGAGATCGCTGGCGCTGTCGAAAGCCAATCAATCGGACCTGCTGGTGCCGATCGTTGCCTTCGTTTCGTCCGATCTCGAGGTTCAGCGCGAGCAGTTCATCCTGGTCAACAAGGCCAAGCCCCTCCCCTCGCGCCTGATCGACGAACTGTTGCCCGAGGTCAGCGTCGACCTGCCTCGTGATCTGGCCCCCCGCCTCATTCCCAGTGTGCTCTGCAACGCGCTCAACCAAGACCCTGTCTCGCCCTTCCACAAGATGATCAAGCGAGAGTCGGAGGCGGGCGTGGCCGGCCCTGTCATCACCGACACACCCCTGATGAGCGCGCTGCAATCCAACCTGCGGCCCGGCGGCGCGCTGGGATCCTATCGCACCGCCGACGGCGTTGATCTGCCCAGCATGCTGCAAGCGCTGCATATCTATTGGGGGGCGGTCAGGACAGTCTTCGGCGAAGCCTGGGGCCGGCCGGCGCAGGAAAGCCGTCTGACCCACTCGGTCGGCGTGCGGGTCATGGGCGCGTTGATGGACCCGATCTGGACCCGCGCCGACGCGTCCCTTGATCCACGCGCCGACGTCGCCGCGTCTCTGGCCCGCCTGGCTCCCCATTGCCGTTGGACCAGCGGCGTATGGGAGGAGCTGGGTTGGGCGTGGGACGACCCGCAAAGCACCAGCAAGCACATCAAAGGGCTCACGGAATACCTGCTGCGCCTCGACCGAGAACTCTCCAGGGCCAGCCGATGAAGTTCATTTTTGCCGACAGCCTCGACTTTGTCGATCCGGGCTATGACTTCATCAACGATCGCAACACGCCCAATCGCAAGCCGTATTGGGACGACGCATATCCCCATGAGATCATGGGCTATGCGCCCTATGACGGCGTGCTGGTTTCGCGCGGCATCGTTGGCGATCACCGGATCAAGGGCAAGTACACCGAAAGCCAGGCCATGCGCTTTCGCCGGGTGGGCGTGCGCGAGTTCATGCGACTGGACAAGCCGCAGTTCGCCGATCTGGCGCTGTTCGGCGACTGCGGCGCTTTCACCTATGTCGCCCAGGACGTGCCGCCCTATACGCCTGGCGACACCGCAGAGTTCTACGATGACTGCGGCTTCACCCACGGCTGCTCGGTCGACCATATCATCTTCGACTATGACGAGACCCTGGTGGGGTTCGCGGGCGGCTCGGCGGAAGCCAAGCGCCGCTATGACATCACGCTGGAGAACGCCGACGTTTTCTGGCGCGAAACCCGCGACATGAAGCGCTTTACGCCACTCGGCGTCGTCCAAGGCTGGTCTCCCAACAGCATGGCCGAAGCGGCGCGTTCACTGGTGGCGATGGGCTACACCTATCTGGCGATCGGGGGGATGRTGCCCCTCAAGTCCGAGCAGATCAAAACGTGTCTGGCGGCCATTCGCGCGGCGATCCCGGCCAGCACGCGGCTCCACATCCTGGGCTTTGCCAAGGCCAACGAGATCGACTCGTTCGGCGCCTACAACATCACCAGCTTCGATACGACCTCGCCGCTGATCCGCGCCTTCAAGGACGCCAAGCAGAACTACTTCCTGCGCGATGACGATGGCCAAGGCGCGCTGCGCTACTACACGGCCATCCGCGTGCCCCAGGCGATCGAGAACCCGCGCCTGACGCGGCTGATCAAGCAAGGGACCTTCAAGGCCGAGGACCTCTCGAAACTCGAAGTGGAGTCTCTGGCGGCGCTGCGCGCCTTCGACAAAGGCGAGCGCGATCTGGAGAGCGTGCTGGAACCGGTGCTGAAGTACAACGCCATCATCGCCACCGACCAAGCCTACGAGGCCGTGCGTCACACAGCGGTCATGCAGCGGCTGGAATCGGCGTATCGGGAGACCCTAACCAAGCGTCCCTGGAAGGCTTGCGGCTGCCCCATCTGCAGCCAGGCCGGCATCGAGGTGATGCTGTTTCGGGCGAGCAATCGCAACAAGCGGCGGGGGATTCATAACCTCGCCGTCTACAAAACCCTGATCGACGATCTTACGAGCCTTGCGGGCGACGCCGAATGACCAAGCTATCCTTCACCGCCGTAAAGGCCAAGCAGAGCCCCGAGCACGAGGTTCTGACCTTCGCGGCCACGGCCAGCGATATCCTGAAGTTCGCCCAGATCGAGCGTGTCTCCCGTGACGAGCAAGGCGACCTGTTCGGCTTCCAGCGTCCGCAGATCGCCGGCCACATCCGCGAGATCCAGGACTATCTGGCCAAACCGGACTCGATCCTGCCCAACGCCGTGGTTGTGGCCTTCACCGACCGTGTGGAGGTCGAAGACCTTGGCTCGGGCGTCGTCAAGATCACCATCGACATGACAGGCGGTGCGCCAGGCCTAGTTGTCGATGGCCAACAGCGCCTCTCGGCGCTCACGGCCACGCAACGCGAAGACTTCCAGGTCTTCGTGGCCGCCATGGTTTGCCGTGACGAGGCCGAACTGCGCCGCCAGTTCGTGCTGATCAACAACACCCGTCCCCTGCCCAAATCGCTGATCTATGAACTGCTGCCCACGGTGAAGGGCCTGCCCAACCGCATGGAGGTGCGCTCGACCGCCGCGTCACTCACCGCCCGCCTGAACTATTCGGACATCTCCTCGCTCAAGGGCATGATCCGCCAGCACACCAACCCGGCGGGAACGATCGTCGACACCTCGGTGCAACGGGTGCTTATGGCCTCGCTCAGCGACGGGATCATGCGCGACCTGGTCCAGGAGCATAACGGCGAGCGCAAGTGCATGGTGCTGTCCAGCGAGTTCTTCAAAGCCGTGGCCCACGTGTTCAAGGATGACTGGATCGCCCACAAACCCACGACCTCACGCCTGGTGCACAGCGCCGGTATCCAGGCCATGGGCTATGTCATGGAGACCCTGGCTTCGCTCGACGGCGCGCGCACCTGGACCGATTTCGCGGCGGGCCTGCGCTGCCTGGAAGGCAAAACCGCCTGGACCAAGGGGTCTTGGAATTTCGGCGAGGGCGACGTTCGCCCGTGGAACGGCGTCCAGAACGTCAATCGCGACATCCTCACCCTGACCCACTACCTGACCTCGATCGTCCGCGCCGACATCAAACGCCGGGCGGGCGCGCTGGCTGACAGCGATCAAGGCGCGCTCCTGGAAACCGCCGACTCATGATCTGCTCAAGCGCGGGCCTGGCTTGCGCGTCCCTCAAGAGCTTCATCGCGCCATGTATGAACTGACCAAAGAGTTTCGCTTCGACGCCGCCCATACTCTGGAGCGGACGATCCACGCTGATGGCAGCCGTCGTATTCATGGCCACTCGTATCGGGCGCAAATTACCTTGCGCGGCCGTCCCGACCCGGCGTCGGGGATGATCATCGACACCAGCGTGCTTGAACTGAAGCTTGAGGAAGCGCGCGAGGCTCTGGACCACCGCTTCCTGGATGAAATCAACGACCTTGGGCCCGGTACGATGGAAAACCTCTGCGCCTATATCTGGCGCAAGCTCGAGGACCAGGTGACCATGCTCCACAGCGTGTCCGTGCTGCGCGACAGCACGTCCGATCGCGTTACCTACTTTGGACCCGCGGCCTGATGTCGAGCAGCGCGCTCGTCGTCTTTTCCGGCGGCCAGGACTCGGCGACCTGCCTGGCCTGGGCGCTGCAGCGCCACGACCACGTGGAGACCATCGGCTTCGACTATGGACAGCGCCACAGGGTCGAGCTTGACGTTCGTGAGGCCTTCCGCGCCGAACTGAGCGCGCAGTTTCCGCAGTGGTCGCAGCGCCTGGGCCCGGACCACATGCTTGCCCTGCCCTCCTTGGCGGCGATCAGCGACACGGCCCTGACCAGCGACCGCGAGATCGCTTTCAGCAAGACGGGCCTGCCCAACACCTTCGTCCCGGGCCGCAACCTCCTGTTCCTGACCTATGCCGCCGCGGTCGCCTATCGCCGCGGCCTCAAGCACTTGATCACCGGGGTCTGCGAGACCGACTTCTCCGGCTATCCGGACTGCCGCGACGACACGATGAAATCGCTGCAGGTGACCTTGAACCTGGGCACCGAAAGCCGCTTCGTCATCGACACGCCATTGATGTGGATCGACAAGGCTCAGACCTGGGCTCTGGCGAAGGAACTGGGCGGCCAACCGCTGGTCGATGCAATCATCGAGCACACCCACACCTGCTATCTGGGCGACCGCGAGCACCGCCATCCTTGGGGCTACGGCTGCGGAACCTGCCCGGCCTGCGAGTTGCGCGGCAATGGCTACCGCGCCTGGCACGAAGGCTGAACGTCCGGCTCTGACGCACACCCGTTTTAGGGTTGCCGGGCTTGCAGATGCACGCCAACCGGGCAAAGCTGCGCATGGGGGTGGAGCTTGCATAATCAGATGATTCAGTCCGGGAAGGCGGTGTGAGCGGCCTTTCTTCCGGCGGCTCCTTTCAGAGCGATGCGGCCTGGCTAGACCAGGTCAGAGCGCGTACGCGCCGCGCCTTGACCGTTGCCCGCGCGCCTGGCGATCGTCTCGCCTTGATCCGTGAACTGGCGCGCCTGTCAGGCGGCCGCACCGATTTGGAGAGCGCCGGGATAACGCTTGGCATCGACGAAGAGACCCAGCTTGGCCGCTTTGGACTGGCGCGAGCCAGCGGCGGCGCAGTTAGCCTTGTCGATGGCGTCCTCGATGAGATCGCGCCTGGCCTGGAGACGGCGCTGCAAATCGATCCCAGACCGCGCACGCTCTTCCAGGGCGGCGTGGCTGATGCGGCGCTCCTGCGCTGTACGGGCCATACCAGCTACCGCAGCATCACCCAGAAGGCGGCGCTCAACGCCTTGCTGACCATGCCTGACGCCGCATCGCTGATGGTGTCCATGCCCACAGGTTCGGGCAAGAGCCTGCTCTTCCAACTGGCTCCCTTGTGGTGGCGTCGGCAAGAGCCGGGCGCTTGTGTCATCGTGATCGTACCCACGGTCGCCCTGGCCGAGGATCACGCTCGTACGCTCAGCAAGATTGAAGGGCTGCAGGGCAGCCGGGCGCTGACGGGCGCCCTGAGCCGTCAGGAACGACAGGAAGTCATCGACGCGTTCCGGCGCGGAGAAACGCCCGTCCTGCTGCTTTCGCCCGAAGCCGCGTTCGGTTCGGCCTGGGAAGGCCTTCTCAACGCCGCCGCGCCGTCCGAAGACAAGTTTGGATTGGCGGGCCGACTTCTAGCGGTCTTCATAGATGAAGCGCACATCGTTGAAAGCTGGGGGCGCACTTTCAGGCCAGACTTTCAGCGGCTTCCCGCGCTCGTCGACGCCCTGCGCGTCCGCAACCCCGCCCTTCGCACTGTTCTGTTGTCTGCGACGCTGACGCCCGCGGCGTGCGCGGTTTTGAAGTCTTCCTACGGCCGCAGCGCTTGGCTCGAAGTGCATGCGCATACGCCGCGTTACGACTTTGATTTGGCGATGCGCACCTTCGACGATCATGGGACGCGCGATGCAGTCCTGCTGCGCGCGATCGATCACGCGCCAAGGCCCGCGGTTGTCTACACCACACGGGTCGATCAAGCGGGCGATCTGTACGACAGCTTGGTCAAGGTGCGCGGCTATGAGCGTGTCGCGCTCTTCACGGGCGCCATCACCGACGCCGTGGAACGTCGGCGGATCGTCGACGACTGGGCTGAACAAAAACTGGACCTCGTCGTCGCGACCTCGGCCTTTGGCATGGGCGTGGACAAGGCCGACGTCCGGGCCGTCATTCACGCCTGCCTGCCCGAAACCCCGTCGCGTTGGTACCAGGAGATAGGGCGCGCCGCGCGCGATGGACGCCAAGGCCTGGGCCTTGCCCTATGGACGCGCACGCGCCGGGACGAACGGGATGCTCGTCGTCGTGGCGATACCGATGAGGAAGATGAAACGCGATCCGACGAGGAGTTGGCACGCGCATTGGCGGGAGGCGGATGGCTCTCGCGACCCAAGGCCGAAGCCAGGTGGATCGCCTTGCGCAACAGCTGCGCACCCACGTGGGACGCCGACGACCGACGTCGCCTGAGCCTGTCGCTAGATGCGGCCCGCGAGGGACTTGGTCGCTACACCGGCGAGCAAAATCGCGGCTGGAACCGCAGTCTCCTTAACCTGCTGCAGCGCGCCGGGGTGATCGAGATCGAGGCGGCCCCGCCGGCTGATGGATCCGACATCGCACAAGGCGCCGAGACTTGGGAGGCCATCCTCAATGACGACGGCCTTTTGGGCGACGGGGAGGCCTGGGCTGAGGTCTGGGACCGGATCTATCGCGTCCGTGACGCGGAACAGCGGCAAGCCACACTGGAACTAGACCGCTTCCGCCGTCTCTTGGCGCGCGATGTCTCCGGCTGCCTTCTGCGTGAAACCTACGGACTGATCGAACCCAGCAGTGATGCGCCCGACTGCGGCCGGTGCCCCGACTGCCGCGCCCGCGGCCAAGCGCCGCCCACGCTTCTCCATCCGACGGGGCTGCAAGCCACTTGGCCGGCCCTCTCCTCTGTCGGCCGCTCGCCGCTGGGCAGCGGGCTGGTGTTGGTGGCGCCGCAAGCCGATGGTTCCGCCGAGGGCCTGGTGCGCAGGTTGGTGAACGCCGGCGTCGAGCAATTCATCGCCGGCCGACAACAGGCCCTCGCCATCGCCGAAATGCTGGCGGCCTCGACCGCCCGCCTGGGCCTTGTTCAAGACGCCGAGGACTGGATGGCGCATGAACGGATCTTGCCCGACGTGCCGACAGCCGTATTGCCCGCCGACAGCGTCGATGTCTGGCGCTGGCTGCGCGCCGCCCACCGCCTGGCCGCGCAACGTCCCAATCAGACCTTGGCCTTCGTTGTGGATCCCGAGCGGCGGATTGACGGACGCGCCTTGCATCAATTCGCCTCCCAGCAAGCGCCCATCGAAGAAGAAGCGCTCGATGAGTTGGCCAAGTCCGTCGCTGGAGTTTTCGCATGAGCCTGCTGACCGACACCCAGGGCACGCCGGAACGCGTCTGGTCCTCGATCAGCGCGGTTGCGGCGGTCGGGCGCCCCGTGCCGCGTGACGAACTGTGGAGCCTTCTGAGCCCGAAGTTCTTTCGCAATGGCGGTGAGAACGACGCCGGCGACGGATCGGCGGCTAAGCAGGCGGTCGGGGCGAGCGTCAGCCTGGGTTTGCTGGAACTCGATAGCACCGATTACCGACTGAGCCAGGCCCTGCCGGACGATTACCAAGACTTCTCCGATCGCGTTCACGACCGCCTCTGCACGATCGGGCCGGACGATCCGGACTACCTGGTCGTGGAAGCACTCGCCTGGATGATCCTCAAGGTCGATCAGGCCCAGTCGCTTGAATGGACCGGACAGGGCCCAGACAGAACCGCCAGCATGATCGAAGCCGACATCGGCAATCCGGCAGGTGGGGATCTTCGCTACAACCGCACCAAGATCACGGCCTGGCGGCGCTGGACCCAGTTTTTGGACCTGGCCATCGAACTGCCGGGAGGTTTTGGCTTCTATCCATGCATGACCGGCCGCGTGCGCCGCGAGTTGGCGCGATCGGCGTTGGCCAGAGACGTCGAATTGCCGGCCAGCGAGGTCCTGGCCGAATTGGCCCGTCGCATGCCCTATCTGGACGGCGGCTCCCTTCAGGCGCCGGTCATTGCGCGCATGGGTTTTACGCCTGATCGCCGTGATGTTTCGCGCCTGCTGTCGATGGCGTTGCGGGATCTGGCCGATGACGAACTCATCGAACTTCGTGTCCGCGGCGACGCCTCCGGCATTGTCCGGCTCGCCGCCGACGACAGGCCCCAGACCAGCGTCCAGCACATCGTTCTGAAGGGAGGCGCGCTGTGAGCCTGTTGTCGACGCCCTGCTGGACGAGCGAGGATGCGCGCGCGATCCTGCGGACTGAGGCGCTGGCCGGCGCGGACGAGATCTTCCTGGCGACCCACACGCCGGTCAACGGCTTCGACGTCGAAGGCTCGCACGCCACCGACGTTGAAGCGCCGACTGAAAGCGGCCTGCTCGCAGCTCTGGCCAATCCGCACCGCCAACACGCGCTGTGCGTCATTCAGGGCGAGCCAGGCTCTGGCAAGTCGCACATCATTCGCTGGCTCGACGTCAACTGGCCCGAACCTAGTGACCTGCGCCTGCTGATCCAGCGAGCCAACGGCAGCCTGGATGGCACCTTGCGTCAGCTTCAGCGCAAGATCCCCGCTCAGTTCCAGCATCTGTTCGACGGCCTCAAGCAGCAGCAGGCCGCTGGCCTTGTGGGCCGCTCGATGCAGTTCCTGACCTCCTTGGCCGTGTCGCTGCGTCCGGACTATTTCGACTCCGCGCCCGAAGACGTGGAGTGGTGCCGCAAGTATGAGCCGGAGAAGCTGATCCTCAACGCGCAGGTCCGTGAGAACTGGAAGGGTCCTCGCCGGGTGCTCGAGATCATGAGTGGYGGAGACGCTCGAAACTCGGAATCGGCGAGCTTCAATCTCGAGGACGTTTTCGATCTCGTCGACTATTGCCCCGACGCCAAGGACTCGGAGAAGTCCGCCACCCTGGCGCGACGGCTCATGGGCGAGGCCGTTCACATTCGCGAGGCCTTGGCCGAAGGTCGCTCGTGGGCGGAGATCAGCAACGACACCTTGGTCCTGCCCGAGAGCCTCAAGCTCATCGAGGCCCTCAACGCGCGCCGCAACCACGCTGTCCAGCACGTCATCGGCGTCTCGGCAGACGCGTTGAAGCGTCTTTTCGAGGAACTGCGGACGGCTCTCAAAAGGGAGGGGCGGCGGCTCGTCTTGCTCCTGGAGGACGTGACGACTTGGCAAGGCGTCGACGACAGCTTGATCGACGTCTTGGTCACGAACGCGGAGACCCGGCCAGAAGATGACCTGTGCCCCTTGATTTCGGTCATTGGCGTTACGCCCGACTATTACGAGCGCGACCTGAAGGGCAATTACCAACAACGCATCACGATCGATATCCGGTTGGGCAAGTCGGACGGGCGTTTTGAGGAGATCGGCACCCTCAGGGATCCAGAAAGGCGAGCCGCTTTCGTTTCGCGCTATCTGGCGGCCTCTCGGGCAGGTTCGGCGCGGCTGAAGCTTTGGCGCGAAGACGTCCGCACGCAGCACAGCCTGCCGCCACCCAACGTCTGTGAGACCTGCCCGCGCAGCGAGCCTTGCATCGCCACCTTCGGTGAGGTGGATGGGGTTGGCCTGTTTCCTTTCACCCGCCAGGCGGTGGACGGCTTCTTCGCGGCGCTGAAATCGGACGCGCGGGGGCAAACCTTCAAAACCCCGCGCGGCCTGTTGCAGGGCGTCCTGAGCCCCACGCTTCTGAGCACCGAGGTGTTCGCCGAAGGCCGCTACCCAGGTCCCCAAATCGAGCGAACCTACATCCAGAAGGTGGCGCTGGCGCCGCTGCTGGAAAGCCGCTTGACGAACCGCGTCGAGGACGAGACCCAGCGCGGTCGTCTTCGCCGACTGTTCGCCTACTGGGGTGATAATCGCCCCGGCCTTTCCGAAGACGATGACGGGCAGATCCGCTACGCCGGCTTGCGTCGCAGCGTGGTCGAGGCCTTCGACCTTCCCTGGATCGCCGACGATCTTCGAATGCCCGCGCCCGATGTGCGTGCGCTCGAAACGTCCATCGCGCCGGCTGACGGGCCAGACGATGAGGGTCAGCCAAGCGCAGAAGCTACCCCTGCGGCGGAAGCATCGACAGCGCCTCCGGCGACGGCAACAAAACCTACGACGACCAAGGCCGAAACCGCCGTTCGACCGCCAACCCAACGTCCGCCCGCGCCAGGCGTCAAATCGGCCGGCCGCAAAGAGCTGGAAAGGCTGCTGGCCGAAGTCGAGAACTTGCAGGGCGATGAGGCTCTGCCCAGCGCCGCGAAATGGAACGCGCTCGTTCACGAGGTGATGCAGACGATCGATATCCGGCGACTGCAGATCGATCGCTGGACGTTCGACAAGGTGTTCACGCCCGAAAGCGTCAAGATCGCAGGGGCCGGCAAGATCGACCCGCGCCATATGGAAGTCCCGCGCAAGGACTGGTTGGCCCAGGGCCTGAAAGCCTATGCGACCTTGAAGACGGAGGGCGCCGAACTCAGTCTCGAAGAGATCGAGCACGCAAGGCGGCGTCTTGCGGTGCTGGTGCGGCAACTGGAACGTCTGGCCGCCGACCATCTGGACCGCCGCCTGCCTACGCTGGCCTCCGGCAAGGGATGGCGTCCGGTCCGGGCCGCGGTTCAGGTACTGCTGGCGCGGGCTTGGCTGAGGGGCGCGGTATCGCCTGACGCGCCGCTGTCGGAGCAATGGCGGGTGCTGCTCAGCGACGAGGGCGAGGCCGAGGCCGCGCCGATGATGCGCACCCTGCCCTGGCAAGAGGTGTTGACCGCAACGGGCCGGCGCCATGCGGACCTGCGCGCCATGCTGATCGACATGGTCAGCCTGCCTCAGGGGCGCGCCCGCAGCTTCGGCCTGGCGGACTTATCGGTCGCCGCCGCGGCGATGATCGACTTAGCTCAGAGTCTGCGGGTCGATGGATTGCCGCCCGAGGCCGACGCCAAGCCGCCCGTCAGCGAACTGCCGGTCCTGCGCGAGGTGGCGCTCAAAGTCGCCGCGGCGCTCCCGCGTGTCACGGCGCTAGAGCGCGGTTTGCTGGGTGAACGGAGTAAAACCCTTCTGCCGCTCCTTCGCGACAACAGCGTGGCTGAGCACCTTGGCCGGGTCGATCGGGTGGTTCGTGCTGTGGCCCTCGCCTTGCCGACCCGATCGCCCGCCGAGGTGCGTGACTGGGTGGAGTCCTACGGCAAGCTGCGTCGTTTGCTCGAGGATCGGACCGCCCTGACGCGACTGCAAACGATGATGATCGAGGCTGTGGAAGACGATCCGCCGCGGACGCCCGCCCAACAGTTGGCCTGGCTGATCGCCGCGCCGGCAGCGGATCTGAGAACGGTGCTGGATCAGGTTCAGAAAGGCGAAAACACCGTCGAGGAACTGGCTCCGCACGTACACGACCTGGTCCATGCCGCCTCCGGCGGGGTGGATTTGGCCAGCCTGCACGCACGTGGCGAAGCCCTGAAGGCGGCCTCGGCGGCGGCCAAAACCGTTCTCATGTCCGCGAGCGCTCAATGACCGACGCCCTGATCCAGTTGGAAGCGGAAATCGAACTTATTCCCACGGCGTTGCAAGCGCGCGCCTTGGGGTCGATCCTTGGCAAGGTCAGCGAAAAGACCAGCGACTGTGTTCGCCAAGGCCAGCGTTGCGTAGCCCTTATTGACCTTGCCAACCTTCTTGGCGGGCTGTCGGAGGCCGGCGTGAAAAGCGCCGCCGAGAACGCTGTCACGCAATCCCTTGAGATCGGCGAACTGCTCGCCACGGCCAAGACCGCCGATGACCTTGGTGCGATCGACGAGGATTACGGCCAACTGCCGACGGCGCTACGGGATCTGGACCAGCAGGTTCGCTTCCTGTGGAACATAAGATCAAAAAGCGACTACGCCTCGCTTATTCCCGTCGGTCATCTTGTGGGTCGCATCGCCGGGGCCGAGGCGCTGGGCGCCAGCTTGGTGGAAACGGGTCAGAGGGCCGAAGCGCTCGCGGCCCGAACCCAGCCGGCCGAGACCCTCGCACCCGAAATCGCCAAGCTGAAGGCCGATCGGGGCAAGGCGCTGGAGGAGATGGCGGCGTTCACCGCCAGCCCCGAGGTTGATCGCTTCCTGGAAGCGGTCACCAAGGGGGCGGCGACCCTTGAAATGGTGACGCCGACCGTCGCGGCCTGGCTGAAAAAACACGAGGCGCTCGGCGCGTTCAAGGTCACCGGCTAGGCTTCGCAAACGAACCTTGCCAGCAGGCTCCGGCTTGTCGAGGCCTGGGCCAAGCCCTCCGACATCAGGTCGCTGGGTTGGTGCACACACGCATGGCACCCGTCGACGCAAAGCCGCCCATGAAGCCTGTAGAGCTGATCGGCCAGCCGGTTTTCAGGGCTGAGGCTATCATCGAGGGCCGCGTCTTCGACTTGGGCGTAGGCGGCAAGGAGACGCGCAGCCACGGGGCTCTTGCCGGCCGTGGCCTGATCGACGCAGGCGCTGATCAGCTCCCATGCCGAAGGCTCGCGTTTGAGCTTGGACTGAAGCGCCGCTTCCACAACTCGCAATTCAATCGCCAGGTTATAGAGGTCGAAACGCTCGATCCCGATTTGCTCTTTGCCATAGAGCACGCGCAGGACGGCCGGCGGCGCAGCCGCGCCTGGCGGCAAGTCCAACGCCTCGACCAGCGTGCGCAAGGTCGAAGGATTGTCAGGATCCAAGGCCCGCCATTGGCCATGATGGTCCCCGGCTTCGAACAATCGCGCCAGCGCCGCGTCCTCAAGAGCGTTGGGGCAATCGGTAATGAACCCGTCGCGCCAATGGGCTTTGGATTGATCAAATTGCTCGGCGTAAGCGCGCGTGGTTCCGTCACCGTATGAACCCGCTTCACAAAGGGTGATCACCGCTTCCTCGATCGCCTCGAACTGCAATGGAAGGCGCGTATGCATGATCACCTGCCGCTCGTCGCCGCGAGCGGTCTGGACAAAGGACTCCTTCAAACGCATGCCCAGCGCATGAACCACTGACGTCCAAAGGTAACGCCGCAAGGTTGCGGGGTTCGACAAGCTGTCCAAGGCCGCCTGCAGGACCGGCTTCAAAGCTGGCGCTCCGAAGATTTCGGCCACGCGCATGACGCGCGCGATGCTCAGCATCGGATGATGCGACAGGTACGCCGCGCGCGTGTCTTCAAACAGCGTGGCGACGTCGGTCCTGTCCCAGAACCGGAGAACCGACTTCAGACGGGTGCGCAGCGCTGTATCGGCGATCGCCGTGGCCAAGAGTTCGGCCGCCCGGCGCGCCTCAAAGCCATTGACCCCCGCGGCGATGGCGCCGGCTTCGAGGACGTAGCGGAAGAGTTGCCCCTCGTGCCAGGCGCGCTCGCCATCGGCGGTTTCAAGCCGCTTGGCCTCCCGGTCGACGAAACGGGTCAGTCGCTCGGTGTCGATGACAAACCGAACACCTTCGGTCTGGACGTGAAAACCGTGCAGAAGCGGTCGCTCATCGCCCGGACCGGTAAAGATCTGGGTGAAGGTCTCCGAACTGGCCGGCGGTCCGTTGAGCGGCGCTTCGGCATCCGCGCCCCAAAATACCCGGGCCATGCCAAGACCGGTGGTCTTGCCCCCCACGCCGTCGCCTTGGAAAAGATCAACGCGCGAAACCCACGGCTCCAATCCAGTGATGGGCAGAGCGCGAGCCAGATCGTCGGCGGGTTTGAGGACCGGAAAGCCGCGCAAGAACCCACGGCTATCGTGCCTGATCTGCCGGGTCAGGTCCGGCGGATCGCCGACCTTGGCGACAGCTGCGCTCGTACCAGACCCCGCCTCCCAATCCGATTGCCAGCCAGCGCCATGCATGCGTCCCAAGACTTCGAGCGTCAGCTGGGCGGGGCGGAAATAGGTGTCGTGCAGGTCGACCAGCAAGGGCCGTGCCTCGTCCGGCAACTGCTCCAACCAGGCCTGAGCGCCCTCGCCCACCGGATATCTGCGGCCCTGTTCGTAGTCCTCCGGAGTCAACCAGGGCCCGCGGCCGTCGACTGGCGGACGCCAATAGACATTGACGCCATCGTAGCGGCGCGTGGCGTTGCCCGGCGCCGCCGTGGCCAGAGCCAGGGAGATGTCTTCGTCGGCGTCCTTTGCACCCGCCGACCTGACGGTCAGGTGCGGAAGGTTGATGCTTTCAAAAAGCGTTCCCGGGATCCAGGTCAGTAGCGCGCGCGCCTTGGGCGTCGAAGTCAGCGCTTCATCCTTGGAACGCGCCTTCAAGGCTTTGCGCCAGAAGACCGCCAACCCCTCCTGGGCGAACGGCTCCCACGCGTTGGGGCCAAAAAGGGTCTCGACGAAGATCTGCGCCTCGTTCCAGGCGTCTTGATCCGGCGCCTCCAGATCGACGGGCCGGCCGCGGCGCTCTCGCCGCGCAAAAGCGTCCAACACCGCCGCCAGCACCTGGCCACGACGAACGAAGAAGTTGTCGGGATTGAGCGGGCTGTCGAAACCCGCCGGCGAGATCATCTCGTGAGGCTTGCGAAACCACCAGGTGTCGCGACTCGAATAGAGCGACAGCGTAACGCCCGTGATCGGTCGATCATCGACCCCACGCCCGCCTCTACCCTTGCGCTGGATGAAGCTGGCCAAGTCGCGCGGCGCGTAGTGCTGGTAGACCAGGTTGATGTCGGGATCATCGTAGCCGACCTCCAGGGAGGAGGTCGCAAAGACGATGTCCGAGCGCTTGATCATGCCCTCAACCCGACCGGACGTGCCCGAGAACACCGGCTGTTCGGCCACCGTGAGCGGCGCGCCTGGACGGCGGCGTCCCGCCGCGCCCGTCTGGGCGCTGTCCTGCGCGGCGAACCACCAGCACTCGCCTTCCTGGAAGACATCGCAGCCATGGGGCTGCCCACAGCAGCCTTGGCGCGCCTGCCCCGTCAGGGGATCGTCGGGATAGTCCCGTGTCCGCAGCTTCGCGAGCTTTTTATAGGTCTCAGCATCGGCATAGGCAGCGTGCAGACGGCGGACTTTGTCGATTGAATCCAGGAAAACCAGACTGCGGAACCCGCCTTGCAACCCCGTACGCCGCCGCATGCCGTGGGCCAGACACATCAGGCTCTGAATGGTCGTCGACGCGCCGGCGATGTCCTTGCCGCGCGACTCCACCTCGGGCTGGACGAAGTAGAAGTATTCCCGCCCTCGTGGATTGACGGTCTTTTCGCCGTCGAGGGGCGTGATCAGTTGGGCCGGATGGCCAACCAGGCGTTCCCAGGCCTTTGCCGGATCGCCGAGCGTGGCGCTCATACCGATAGCCAGGAGTGGAAGAGCGCTCTTGGCGTTGACGGCGGCGCGCGCCACCAGGCGTCGCAGCGCGTAACCGACCTGCGCTCCGTGAACATGGGAATAGAGGTGGATTTCATCGGCAAGCACCGCGCGCGGCGGCGCATATCCGGCGTCGTCGCCAAACAGCCGTCCGTAATCGACGTTGTGCATCCACTGGTGCAACGAGTCCGTCGTGGGCAGGAAGAGCGCCGGAGGATTGTCGCGAAGCGCCTGCTTTGAGCCCACCCAACCCGAGAACGTCCAGGCGCAATGGGTGCAGGAAAGCTTGTCGGCGCCGTCTACCCCCTGCCCGTGAGACAGGAGGAGTTCCTGTTCGCAGGTGGGGCAGGCAAAGAAGGGGAAGGTGTAGGTGCGATCGCTCACTTGGCGCCAGCCGGCGTCCTCATCCCATTTTTGCAGTTGCCCGAAGGTCTGAGGCACGGCCCCGACCTGCAGACCCACCGTCACGGTCGGCATGCCCGGCTCGCGGGCGAAATCGGACAGATAGCCCGCCAAGCGCTGGGCCTGGTTGGTCGCCAGGCGAATGCGCGGATAGGCCAAGATGGCCCTCACGCCGCGTATGCCGTCCAAACGGTCGGCGGCAGCGCCGGCGATCAATGGGAAGATCGCCGCCTCGGTCTTGCCCGACCCGGTATCGGCGGCGATGACGTAGGCGTTTGCTGCCCGACCCGCCCAGGCCTGGCTGATCGCGATCAGGCTGCGGGCTTGAAACCCCGCGACCGCCGCCGTGTCTCCCCAACGCCGTTGCAACATGTCGCGCAGCGCAAAGAGCGCCTGCTGATGAGCTTTGGGCAGGCCTTCGGCGGCGCGCTCGACCGTGTCGCCGACCGCGTCGCGTCGCTCGGGCTTGTCGCGATCGCGCAACTCGATCTTCAGGCTGCGGACCAGATAGGGCCGAGTGTCGGCGTCGTCGGGCTTGAAGCGTTGCTTCACATAGCGAAGCTCGCGCGCCATCTCGCTCATGCGGCTTCGAACACGGCCTTCATCGGCCAACATCAGCCAGCCTTGCGCGGCCAGACGACCAACCGCGCCAGCGACCACTTCCCGATCCAGACCGCCCTGATCGGCCAAGGTGGCGATCGATGTCCAAGCTTCGAAGACGCCAAAATTGATCGTCGTGGCCTCGAGGGTCTCAAGGGCGTTGAGGACAACGAAGTCTTGATCGGACAACGCCGGCGGCGGCTCAGGCGGTTCGCTCTCGTCTGGGACTTCGGTCTCGACCCAATCGACCGTCATGGCGCTATTGGCGGTCGCAAAGACGATCAGTCCTTCGGCCTTGAGCACATCCAGTGTCGGCTTAAGGACGTCCACGCCTTTGCCGTTCATCCAGGCAAAGCGCTGACGCACCTTGTCATAGAAAGGCGGCGCGCGGCCGGAGCGCGTTTGGCTGATGACGCCCTCGAGCCTGGCCCGGACGGTCTCAATATCGACCGCGAAGACCTGACGACGCGGATCGACGATGCGGGCCTGCCAGAAACTACCGTATCGCGTGGATTCGGTGAGATTGATCCAGCCCAAGGCGTGAAGCCGGGCAAGATCGGGCAAGAGGTCGCGCTGCGTCGCCAGCTTGGCTTGCAGGTCCTTGATCTTGGCCGCCCCGTTCGCAGACTGCGTGACGCAGACACGCACCGCCGCCAGGAGTCGTGCTTGATCCTGTGTGAGGTCTTCATCGGCGGCTGTCGGCCCCGGCGCGACCTGGGGGCTGTCGTCGAACAGCGGCGGTGCGTCGAATCCGCGTAGCAGGATCTGGACGCCGACCTGACCGCCGCCGCCGTTCTGAAGGTTGCAGGAGCGTCGAGGCTTGGCGCTGAAGACGAACTCGCGAAGGAGTTCGGCCTTGTCCATGGCGTCCTGATCGCCCGGCGCGGCGTCCAACAGCCGACGACTGATCAGGATGATCAGCTTGGTTCTGGCGCGCGTGATGGCCACGTTCAACCGTTCGGGCGCGAAGATGAAGTCAGCTTCGGCCACCGCAAATTCTGCGTCGGCCACGCAATAGGACATGATGACCGCGTCGCGCTCCTTGCCTTGGATACGATCGACGGTTTCCACGAACGCGCCTTTGGCCAAACTGTTTGGCAGGGCTGAGCGGATGGCGTTGTTCTGCGCTCGGTGCGGACTGACGACCGCCAATCCGTCTTTCCAGAACTCCGGCGCCAGCGCGCCACCCGTTTTGGCGCCGACCATCCGCTCGGCCAGCTTCTGCGCCAAATTCGCGGCCAAACCGGCTTCAAACTCGTTCTGGCTGGCGGCTGGCGGTCCCTCGTGCAGCAGAACGGCCACGGGCCAGTCAGGGTCCAGGAGGTCGGCTTCCCACGGATCAAGCCCGTCACGCCAAGTGTCGATCAGGGCCAGACGCGCATCGCGCACCTCGTCGACCGAGCGATAATTGTCCTTGTAGAAAACGCGCTCGGGAAACTCGGCCAACGGGCCGTTGAGCCTGAAGGTCTCGTCCAGAGGAAACTCCGGAACCTGACCAGACTTCAGGAAGCTGTAGAGCGATCCGCCCAGGTCGCGGGTGTCGACCCGGATGTCGCGGGCCGAGCGGATGGGCGGCAATTGCTGGTCATCGCCGGCGACGACCACCCGTCCGCTGGCCTTCAAACCCGCCAGGGCCATCAACCCGTGGCTGACCACCATCTGCGAGGCTTCGTCGATGCACACCAGGTCAAAGAGGTCCGCCGTAAAGCCGTCGCCTCCTGCCGCCTTGCGGGCGGTTAGGCGCGCAAGCGACCAGATCGAACCGCCCATGACCACATAGGGAGCCTGCAGGTCCGCCAGAGCCGCATCCGCCTCCGAGGCGCTGAGACGCTCGCGGTGTTCAACCAGGCCCGAGAGGCCCGCTGGGGGTCCCGCGCCAACGTAGCGGACGTCACAAAGGCCTGGGGCGTACTCGGATGCACGTTTGGCCACGGCGTCCAGCAAGTTGCCTATGGCGTTGCGGGTGAAGGCGCTGACAAAGACCCGAGTCGACAGGCCCGCCGCCGCGCGCGCCTGGATATAGCCGACCACGAGCCAGGCCAGCAGATGGGTTTTGCCCGTGCCCGGGGGCCCGAGCACAAGGCCCGCCCGTGTCGTCGCCAAGCCCTGCCAAGCTGCGATCTGAGCCGGTCGCAGCGGGTAATCGTCCTTGGCTTTCAGTTGGGGCGCCACGAACGTTTCCAGCGCCGCGCGCCAAACTTCCGGATCGGCCGCGCCTGACGCGAAGGCCTTGGGATCGCGCAGAAACCTGACGAGTTGACCGGGGCCGCTCATGGTTGGGCGCTCGCCAGATTGGTCAGGAATTGCGCGGCGCGCACGCTGTTGACGTCGCCGAACGCCTGATCAATAAACCACCCGTTCGAGGCGGTGCGGCGCAGCAGGGCGTCAAATTCCGGCGCCCTGTAAATCGCCGGCTCCATGCGTACGGACACCCGATCGGGTCGATCCTGATAATCGGCTGACGGCGCCAGGATCGAGCAACTGACCGACCGCCAGTTTCCAAGATTTAGGCGCAGATCCGGATCATTGTCGGTCAGGATGAGGTTGAAAGATCCAGGGCCAAGGTCGCTTGCGCGGCTCGCCTCGGGCACGCTGAAAGTCAGGATCGCCGAGCGGCCGTAGACCGCGTGGTTGATCAGCGTCAGACCCGCCATGCAGCGCCCAGTGTCACGTCTGCGTTCGGCGGGCTGGGCCAGGCCTACCAGCGCTTCCAAGAGACCCGCGCGGTTTTCGAGCAACTCACACGCCACCAGGATATCGAGATCGACGGCGTTGAGCGGGTCGAAGCTGGCGTGGAAGCGGAAGGGCTTCTTGGCCAGTCGCAGCAACGGTGCGCCCTTGGCCGTCGACGCCTGATTTTGCATGTAGAGCCAAGCGATGACGCCTTGCAGCGCGTCCAGACGCGCGGCCACGTCAGCCTCGACGGCGCTGACGGGTTTGGCGTCGAGCTTTTGCTCGCGGATGGGCCGGATGACGTCGATCGACAAGAGTGACGAAAACTGTCGTTGGAAACCGGACGCGGGCCGATAGGCGGGGCCGCCGCCGACGCCCTCGAGCGCGCGACTGACCTGCCGCAAGTCATAGGCGACCATCACCGGCAGAGCATAGAGTTGCTCCACAACGCTGCGGACGGCGGTGGCCGGCAGATGATGGACGCCCTTGAACTCAGGCTCGGGCACGACCTCGTCGGGCGGGAACAAGCGCACCAGGTGCAGCAAGCCGCCGCGGATGTGGGCGTTGTCCAGGTGCCGGCCAAGGGCGTTTTGCAGGGCCGTGGCTTCGGTCGGCTCATAGAAGAATATGTGGGCGAAGACCCCCTGCCCGGCTGGCGCGGCGGCGTTGGCCTGGTCGATCGCGGTGAGGTCCTCGATCAGGGCGGCCAGGACGGTAATCATCGCCAAGGCTTCGTCCTCGGCCTCGCCGCTCTTTGGAATTTCGATCTTCTGGCTCACGACCTTGCCGCCCTCGACCCGCCGATACCCTATGGCGGCGATGCGGTCGTCGACGGGGTCGTGGTCGACCGACAGCAACAGGATGACGTCGGCCCGCGGCGGCATCAGGAACGTGTGCTCATCGACGGTGCGGATGATCTGATTGGTCGCGAGGGCTTGAGCGCGCGCCTTCAGCGTTTCGGCGCGACGCCCCAGCGACCAGCCAATTCCCGGCTGCTTGGCCAGTCCCGCGGCCTTGGAAAGATTGGCGACCGATCGAACGTCCAGGCGAAGCAATGACCGCTTGGCCTCATGCGTCAGCCCCGCCACGGCCGAGACGTCTCGCTTCTCCGGCGGTAGTTGCGGGTCGATGCTGCGAGCGCAGTGATCGATGAATTCACACTGCTCGCATTTGAAATAGAGGTGAAAGAAGGTCTCGTCGAAGGTGGGCAGCACCTTCTTCCTGGCGATGCCGGGCAGGATGTTGCGGCAAAAGTCGTCAACCATCCGAAGATAGGGCGCCAAGGCAAAACGCTCGACCTGATGGTCCTCGCCCGTGGCGACGCCGTGATCGGGGATGCGCCAGATCTCGCCATGGTCATCTAGGCGGGCTTGCGCCGACAAACCCATCTCTCGCAACAGTTCTTCCAGCACCCGCACGTAAAAGGCCACTTGCGTCTTGTGGAACGCGGTCGCGCGTCGCGTCGCCTTGACGTCGATGATGGTGAAGACGCGATCGCCATGCCCTGCCGGCGCGGCGAAGCGGATCAGGTCGGGCAGATTGCGCTTCAACGCCAGATCCGTGCCCTCAAGGAATTTGGGCTGAGACCGCGGCGTGAGATTGGCTTGAGCGGCGTAGGGTTTGCTCTGCTGGCCTTGCAGGAAAGAGGCGGTCAGGCGCTCGTCCAGCGGACGCTTCGGCGAGGCTGGCAGGAGTACGCCATCGGTGCGATCGAGCTTGCCGACGACCCGCGCTTCGAACTCGTTTCCCAGGACCGCCCAGGTGTTTTCCTTGACGATCTTTACGACCGGCACGGCGTCCAGTTCAGCGTCGGTGAACAGCTCGTAGCGGGTCTTGCGCTCACAGCGGTACTGGAACCAGGACTTGATCGTCGATCCGCTGAAAGTTCTCGCCATGCTCGACGCCCACGGCGCGAATCGCGCACCTGTAAGTTGTTACAGCGCCATCAGGACCGTACAGCGCCGCTTGTGCAAGACGGTCCGTACCGTTGCGCCAAAGCCGCGAGCGCCATACTTGCCTCCAGAGGCGAACAACGGCATATTTTCCCCATGAAGTTCAACTCCGACCAAGCGCTAGCAGCAGGCCGTCGGCTCTATGAAGAGCACGGTAATGACTGGTCGCAAGTGCGACGAGCTGGCCGCGAACTGCCCGACGGCGTCATTGATCTGACGCAGCCTAAATCCAGCGACCAGACCAAGTCCGCCAACGGGCGCGCGCGCCGCGCTTGACGTTCAGCTACAACCTCGTTCTGGCGCTGTTTCTCCTCGCGCCCGGGTTCGCGGCTTACACCGGCCTTTTCTTCACCAGCCAAAAAGATGGGCGTCTTCACCCTGCGCCGCCGGCGCCGGGCTCGATCGTCACCCTGGCCCTCGTCACGCTGGCCACCCTGCTGCTGCACGCCGCATGGGCGCTAGCGCTGTGCCTCCAAGCCGTGTGGGTCAAGGCCGGATGGTGGCACCTGACGGTCGACTACGACCCCAATATCTATGTCGATCTGCTCGCGGCAGGGAAACCGGGTTTCACGCTCAACGGTTGGGGCATCTTTTCCTTTCTCGCCAGCCTGGTCGTGCTGTGCGTCGGCGGTTTCCTGGTCACCTTGGCCCTGATGTCCAATGCGGCCGTCGAAAAGCGCTTGTCGGGTTTGCTCTATGGCTGGGCGGCTGACCTCGTCGGCCAGATGCGCGAGAAAGATCCCAAGTATGTTCGCGTCGCGACGGCCTTCGTGCTGACGACCATCGAGCATGAGGGCGCGATGTTCGGCTATGAGGGCATGCTGCAGAACATGGCGCTCAACCCGGACAAGGAGATCATCTCGATCTCGCTGAAGGATGTCACAGCCTTCTACGTCGACATGAAGCCGGGCGAGTTCAAGCGCACGGTGCTGACCAAGACCGAAGGCATTCCGAACATCTATCTCGAAAAGAGCCAGATCCAGAACGTCGCCTTCAGCGTCTATAGAACCTTCAAACCCGATCCCAACGTCGTGGTCCCCGCCGCTGATGTCACCTGACGGCGCGGCCCAGATCAGGCCGCCTTCGCTCTCGGGCTTGGCGAAACAGGCACGCGGTCAGTTGCTGGAACGCAAGCCCAATCCGGTCTCCACCTATCGGGCGCTCGTCCAGGACGCCAAGGCCAGTGTCGTCGGCCCAAGCGCCATCGAGTTTCAACGCAGGTTCAACGGCTTTTACGGTGTGCGCCGCAACGCCGATTGGCGCGGCCAATTTTACGACCTGTTCGAAGCGGCAAGAAACTCTGAGCAAACCCACCAGGTTTTGTTCGAGACGGTGCTGCTGGACCTCTATGCGAAGACAGGCCGGGTTGAAGCCTCGTTCGTCAGCAAACTGGTGGCGACGCTTCGGCCTGAAGCGCCGATCATCGACAGCATCGTCTCCAAGTTCATGGCCAAACGTTTGCCAAAACCGGTGTTCAGGCGGGCCCCGGACAGCGCCGTTGCCTACTACAAGGCGCTCGACGAGATCCTGCGGCGGCTGCAAACCACGGCGGAGGCCCGGTCCTGGTCGCAATGGTTCGATCAGACCTTCCCCACGCCGACCGGCGGCCTCGCCATCGGCCCGATGAAGAAGCTGGACTTCCTGATCTGGGCTGGCTCGACCAACGCCTCTAATCCCAAAGGTTCACCTGGAGCGAAGTGAGCTCATCACCAACTCGTCGTCCGCGACGTCGGCTAGCTGAACCGCCTCGACACCCGGATCTAGGACCAGGCCGCGCGCCACCTCGTCGCCAAGCCGCGTCAACTCATAGACCACGGTCTTGTCGAACATCTTGGTTTCGACGTAGCCGTTCTGGGCGAGCCATTGCCCCTGAGTTTGGACGAAGTCATGGGTCTGGCGCACGCCGACCTGGGTCAGAAGACTTGTCAGCAGGCCAAGATTGCTGGCGCCCGCGCCCCAGCGCAGCATCCTGAGCATCCAGGCGCGCGTGGCTTTGAGATTCGCCTCCGAAGCCGTCTGGAGAAGCTCAGCCGCTGTCAGCCCGGCTGGATCAATTGGCTTGGTCAGAACGTCCCTCCATTCTCAGATCGCCTGCACCACGTAGCGCTCAGCGCGATCGAACAGCAGACACCCTATGCCAATTGGCTCGGCGGGCTCGCACCTTAAGCCTCTGCTCGTCCGCGCCGACCGCGGACAAACACACGGTCCGTGGCCATGAACCGCGCCAGCATTGGCCCGATCAGCCTGGCGGGCTCCACCGCTTTTCCGCCATTCTGAGCCGCATGGGCCTGGGCGTAAGCCAACAGATCACGGTGGATCGCGGCCGGAAGGTCCAGGCTGAGTTTGACGGGCGTCTCGTCTTCAAGCGGTCCCAGCTTCAGCTTGCTCATCGGGTCTTACTCCCCAGATAGGGCTCAAGCACCAGGTCGCGGGCCAACAAGACCCGCAGCGGCGCGCCCGGGCGAATGGTCAGGGTGGGCGTCAAGGACAGGCTCCGTCCCACCGCCTGCTGGCCGACGTCGCTGACCGACTGGCTAGCTCCGCGGCGGATCGCGCGTTCCAGATCGCTTCCGTCGCTCGACTGCCCAGCCTCTGCGCCGATGGCCAAAACGGTGCTGAGCGCTGCGGCCGCGAGCACCGCTCCCCCGTGCCGGTCGACGCCATCTTGCAGGCCCGCCATGCCTTGCGGATCCGTGGCTGGAAGCTTGTCCAGGACGATGGATCGGCCCGAAGGCAGGATCAGCCGCGTCCAGGCGACGGACAGACGGCTCTGCCCAGCTTGGGTCGTGGTCGCGTACTCGCCGATCAGACGCGCGCCGGCCGGAATGAGCAGGTGATGGCCGCCCAGGCTGTCGAAGACGTCCTGAGTGACCTGAGCAATGGCCAAGCCCGCCGCGTCTGATCGAAGTCCCGTGACCAGGGCGGCAGGAATGACGGCGCCGGCCTGAAGCAGGTAGGGCGAAGCCGGCGCCTGCAATCGCTCGGGGCTGGTCAGACGCTCGTCAGCCACCGGTGCCTRCTGCGTCGTGAGCGCAGGCCCGGCAGCCGTTCCCGATCGCCCCGCCCGGGTCGCGAACAGATCGCTGGCCCGCGCGGCGGTCCTGGCGGCAACGCGTGGGTCGGCCTCCTTTGACGCGACGGGCCGCGCGACATAGCCGGGCGGATTGGCCGGGTTCGGCGTCGCCAAGTCCGCCGGGCCCGATTGCACCTCGCCAAGGCCGCGCGCCCGCTGAGCGCTGAGTATTGGCCGACCAAGATCGCCCGGCAGCGGCGGCCCCAAGATGGGAACCGCGTCGCGGCGCTGTAGGTAGTCCTTAGGCAGGGCCGAGATCTGTTCGGGCGGTGGTGCCGCCGGTTGAAAGACGGGCTGGGACACAGCGCGGTCGCGCTCACGCAATGACCACCCCAAGGCGGCGCAGATCCCAACCACCATCAGTCCGCCCGCGACGATTAGCGCCTTTCGTGAGACCCGGGTCGCCGTCTTGGGCGCGCCGCGCAAGCGCAGGTCCTTGGCGATGGCCTTTTGCTCCTCGTCGATGGCCTCGCTCATCGGACCACCTCCGGCGACGCGGCCAGACGTTCTATGCGAACGCGCTGGCGCCACCGCTTGAGGCCAAACCGCAATTCGGCGCGATCGAACAGGCGGTCGACCACCAGGCGGCGTTCGGAAATCCGGTAGTTGACCAGCTCGGCGCTCTTGCCGTCCGGACCGACCAGAAACAGCGGCGGCAGATCGCTCAGCACGACGCCGGGCCCAAACTCCACGAAGGTGCGCACGCCGTCGTCATAGACCCGCACAGGCCGCCACCGCGCATTGCCCGTAACGCGATAGGCAAAGCTGAAATTGGCTGAAGCGGGTTCAGCAACAGGCGGAACCGACGGCGCCGGCACGGCGATGACAGGTGCGCCGATCATGGCCGGCGCGGCTTCCGATGACGCGGGATAACGCCAGCCCACCTGAGACAGGAAGGCTCGGTCCGAAGCGCGCAATTGCAGGTGATAGGTGCGACGGGTCGTGTTGATGACCAGATTGGTCGCCAGGTCGCCTTGGACAGGTTTGACCAGGACATGGACCCGGCGGTTAGCGCCCTCCCCGCTCGTGGTGTCGCCGATCACCCAGCGTGCGGTGTCGCCCGCCGCGATCGGATTGGCGTCCACCAGAGCCTCGCCGGCCTCGAGCGTGATGTCGGTGATCCGCCCCGGCGAAGCGACCAGTTCATAGACCGCTCGATCCACGAAGAGGTATTCCGTCGCGGCGGCGACCTGCGGCTGGCGAGCCTGCGTTGCTTTGGGCGCGGCAGCTCCAGGCGTGGCCGTCGCTGCGGCCAATACGGTGATCAGCATGGTCCGGATCATGCGTTGTACTCCCGTGACCAGGAGACGGCGCGAACGTAGATGCCGAACGGGTTCTTGACGAAGGCGTCGGCCGAGGTCGGGGTAACGATCGTCAAGGTCAGGATCGCGCTCCAGCGCTGCGTGGACGCTAACTGGCCTTCGACATAGCGCCGCTCGACCCAGGCCAGGCGGAAGCTGTCGGGCGAAGCCCGCACCACATTGGCGATGTCGACGGAGACCTGCGCCTTGCCGATCTGAGCGAAGGGATCTGCGCCGCGCGCGTAGTCGGAAAGCGCCGCCGCGCCGCCCGCGTCGGTGAAGTCGTAGGCTCGTCGCCAGTTTTGGCCCAGGACCACCGCATCAGCCGGCACCGAGCGGGTGTTTTCGATGAACCGCGACAGCGCCCAGGCGATCACCGGATCCGGCGGCCGGTAGCCGCGCGTGGCCGGGCCGACCGCCATTGTCTGGCCCAGCCGATCGACCTCCACGACCCAAGGCGTGATCGTGCCGTGGGCGGCCTGCCAGATCATGCCGCCGGACTGGACGATGTTAGTGGCCAGGAGGCCAACAGCGATCAGGCGCCAGTTGGCGGCCTGGACCCGGGCCGCGCCAATGCGCTCGTCCCAGGCTTGACCGGCCCGCTGGTACGGCGTTTCGGGAACGGGGGTCGCGCCCAGGCGCGAGCCTCCCTTGAAGGGGTTCATCAGCTTTGCTCCGAGAGAGAGGGACTGGCGCCGCCACTGTGGTCGTCGCCGCTGGCCAGGCCGTGTGCGGCTAGGCTCGCGCCGTGGGCCAGGGTCTGCTGTTGCTTGAGGTCGCGCGCCCAATCCGGCGGCTCTGGGTTATCGGACCCAGCAGACGCGCTTCCTGAACCAGAATCCCCGCCGCCCGAGGCGGACATGGCCTTGGGCTGGCCGCCTGCCGCTCCAGCAGCGCCACTGCCGGATGGGGGGCCAGGTCCACCGCCGGTCGGTCCTTCCGGCGTCGGGGCTGCGGGACCGGGACCCGAACCCGCCGCGCCGGCCGCACCGGACGCCGAGGCCAGACTCGCCCCGCCGCCGGCAACCATCTGGGCCGCGCCGGCGCCGACCATGGCCATGCCCGCCACCGTCAGGCCCGTGCCAACCGCCGCGCCCGCTCCAAGTTGGGGGGCACCCGACACCAGGCCCGAGGCGATGCTGGGACCAAAGATCGACAGGCCCAGCAAGGTCAGGGCCGCCAAGGCCATGGCCAGGACCTCTTCCAAGGTTGGCTGCCCCGAAGCGGCGCTGGTGAATTCCGAAAATAGGGTCGATCCGATGCCGACGATCACGGCCAGGACCATGACCTTGACGCCCGAGGCGATGACGTTGCCCAGCACGCGCTCGGCCAGGAAAGCGGTGCGTCCGAAAAGGGCGAAGGGCACGAGGACGAAGCCGGCCAAGGTGGTCAGCTTGAACTCGATCAGCACCACGAAGATCTGCACCGCGATCACGAAGAAGGCGACAATCACCAGCAGAGCCACGACCAGCAGGATGACGATCTGGACGATGTTCTCGAAGAAGCCGGGAAAGCCGCCCAACTCGCTGGCCGCCATGAGGATCGGCTTGCAGGACGAGATGCCCAACGCCGCCAGCTTGCCCGGCCGCAGGAAATCGCCACCCGAGACGCCCGCTCCCGACGCTTTCAGGCCAAGCCCCGAAAAGCCCTTCAGGACCACGAGGCTCAGGCTGTGAAAGTTGCCGATCAGGAAGGCGAAGAAACCGACATAGAGCGTCTTCTTGACCAGGCGCGCGGTGACGTCCTCCTGCGCCCAGGCCCAGAAGAGCGCGGCCAGGGTCATGTCGATCGCCACCAGGGTGGTGGACAGATAACCAACCTCCCCGCCCAGCAGGCCAAAGCCGCTGTCGATGTGCTGGGTGAAGACGTCCAGCATTCTGTCGATGACGCCGGTGTCGCTCATGACGCCGGCCGCCCGAAGAAGCGGTCGCGAGCCGCGGCCCAGGCCGCTTGGCAAGCAAGGTCGCCCTGCCCGGCCGTCCGGCATCGCGCCAGTTCGGTATCGACCGGTGCGGTGCTCGCGGCCTTGATCGGTGGTGGCGCCTGGGACGCTCTGCCCGCCAAGACAGCGGCCCCAAGCAAGATGATCAGTACGGTCCCCCAGATGAGGGACCGGGTCATGGCTGCGGTGCGGCTCCCATGAACTTGGAAAAGCGCGCCTTGGCGTCTGCTCTGGCCGCGGCGCGATCGGCAGCCTCCAGCGCCTGAGCCCGGCCGTTGGCGACAACCACCGCCGTCAGCGCGGAAAGTTGCTGAGCTTGAAGGGCAAGCAGCTGATTGCCGGCCTGCGCGGCCTGCAACGCCCCGCTGGCGTCCTGGCTGGCCGACACCAGGCTTTGCATCTCGCCGCGGCTGGTCTCCAGCCCCTCGACGACACCGGCCTGGACGGTCAGCGCGTCCTGAAATCCGGCGACTGAGGTCGTCCAGCGCTCGTCAGCGCGCTGCGCGAGGTCGGCGTCGCTAGCCAGGAGATCGGCCAGCCCGTAGCGCCGATGAAAGGCGTCCTGGATATCGCGCACATTGTAGGCCAAGGCCCGCGCCTGGCCGAGCAGCGCCTGGGTCTCCGCGACTTGGGTTTGAAGAGCCGACAGGGACGAATACGGCAGGCTGGCAAGATTCCTCGCCTGGCCGATTAACATCTGAGCCTGGTTCTGCAGGCTGGTGATCTGGTTGTTGATCTGCTGCAGGGCGCGGGCGGCCTGCAGGACATTCTGGGCGTAGTTGCTGGGGTCATAGACCGCCACCTGCGCCACGGCGTGGGGAACAAGACCTGGCGCGCCAAGGATCGCGGTGGCGCCGCACAGGAGCGCCGCCAGACGGCGTCGAGAAAACTTCATCGGGAGGACTCCGCAATCATGATGGAAGCCAGGAGGTCGGCGGCCCATGGCAGCCGGCGGTGACGTAGCCAGGCAGCGGCGAAGCCCTCGGGCCCATGGGCTTGGAAAACCGAGGCGATGTCGGCCTGGTCGGTTTTCGAGGAGGCCGCGCACAGCGCCAGGGCGATCGGCCCAAGGCCCAGGTCGAACAGACGCTCGCCCGCCCGCGACTGGACGTAATAGTCTCGCTTGGGGGTGGCCCGGCTGAGGATCTCCACCTGACGGGCGCTGAGGCCAAAGCGGGCGTAGATCGCCCCGCTCTGCGGTTCCAGGGCGCGCGGATTGGGCAGGAAGATCCGGGTCGGACAGCTCTCGACAATCACCGGCGCGATGGGACTGGCGTCGATGTCGGTCAGGGACTGGGTGGCGAACACCACCGAGGCGTTCTTCTTGCGCAGCGTCTTGAGCCACTCGCGCAGCTGCGCGCCGAACGCCGGATCATCGAGCGCCAGCCAACCCTCGTCGATCAGGATCAGGGTCGGACGCCCGTCCAGGCGGCGCTCGATGCGATGAAAAAGATAGGCGAGCGCAGCCGCGGCGGCAGGTGTCCCCAGGAGCCCTTCGGTCTCGAAGGCCTGAACCGCATGATCGGCAAGCGCTTCATGCTCGGCGTCCAGCAGACGCCCCCAGGGTCCAGCCAGGGTGTAAGGCGCCAATGCGTTCTTCAGGTCGAGGGTTGGCAGCAGCGCGACAAGTCCGCTCAGCGTGCGCTCCTGAACCGGGGCGGACGCCAGGCTCGCCAGGGCCAACCAGACGTGATCGCGAATGGCCGGCGTTGCGTCCACGCTTTGGGCCGTCAACAGTCCGACGACCCAGTCGGCCGCCCAAACCCGTTGAGCGGGATCGTCGAGATCGGCCAAGGGCTGAAGCGCGACGGCTGGTCGGTCCGCATCGAGCAGGACGCCGCCGAGATCGTGAAAGGCTCCGCCCATGGCCAGGGTCGCCGCGCGGATCGAACCGCCAAAATCGAAAGCGACGATCCGGGCCCCAGCGTAGCGGCGAAACTGCAGCGCCAGGAGCGCAAGGAGCACGCTCTTGCCCGCCCCGGTGGGCCCCACCACCATCATGTGGCCGACATCGCCGACGTGGGTGGAGAGCCGAAACGGCGTCGAGCCCTCGGTCTTGGCCATCAGCAGTGGCGGACCGCCGAGATGCTCGTTCCACCTAGGCCCGGCCCACACCGCCGACAGCGGCGCGATATGGGCCAGGTTCAGCGTCGACAGCGGCGGCTGGCGGACATTGGCGTAGGTCTGACCCGGCAAGGTTCCTAGCCAGGCCTCGACCGCGTTGATCCGCTCCTTGATGATCGTAAAGTCGCGGCCGGTAATGACCTTCTCGGCCAAGGCCAACTTGGCGTCGGCCTGGACGGGATCCTCGTCCCAGACGACCAGGCTCGCGGTGACCAGCGCATAGGCGACGGCGTCGCCGCCAAGGTCCTGCAGGGCCTGGTCGGCCTCCCCCGCCTTGTTGGTCGCATCGTTGTCGATCAGCGCCGAGGGCTGTTGCGTCAACGCCTCCTGCAGCAAGGCGCCGATCGACTTGCGCTTGGCGAACCATTGACGCCGGATCTTGCCGATCAGCCGGTTGGCGTCAGCCTTGTCTAGGCAGAGCGCCCGCGTTGACCAGCGGTATGAGAAGGCCAGACGATTGAGCTCATCCAGCAAGCCCGGCAGGGTCTGGCTTGGAAAGCCGACGATCGTCAGGGTCCGCAAATGCGCGCCGCCCAGTCGGGGCTCCAGGCCTCCGTCCAGCGGCTGGGTCGCGACCAGCGCGTCCAACTGCATAGGGATTTCGGGAATGCGCACCGTCTGGCGCTGGGTCGTCACCGCACCGTGCAGGAAGCCGAGGGTCTGGCCGTCGTCCAACCAGGCCGCCTCGCGGGTTAGCCCCTGGATGAGCGCCAGCAGACGGTCCGAGCGCTCGATGAAACCGGCCAACTGAGCGCGCCAGTCAACGCCTGCCTGCTCTCGTCCCTCGACGAAGAGGTTCTCCAGGCGACCCGTCCGCTCGGCTGGCGGCAGGTAGACCAGCGTCAGGAAATAACAGCTCTCGAAGTGCGCGCCTTCCTCCAGGAAGGCTTGGCGCCTCTCGATATCGACCAGAGCCGAGGCCGGGTCGGGAAAGACGCTGTCGGGATAGGCCATGGCCGGATCGCGGCGGGCCTCGACGAACAGCGCCCAGCCCGAACCCAATCGACGCAGGGCGTTGTTCAGCCGCGCGGCGACGGCGGCCACCTCGGTGTCACCGACCGAAGCCAGGTCCGGGCCGCGGAATCCGGCGGTGCGTTGGAACGCCCCGTCCTTGTTGAGCACCACGCCCGGAGCGACCAGGGCCGCCCAAGGCAGGTAGTCGCACAGGAGCTTGGGTCGGCGCTGGTATTCGCGAAGATCCAGCATCGCTAGACCTCCAGCCGGGCGGGGATACGAACCGACCGGCGCCCAACCTCGAAGATCAGCGGGTCGTTGCGCGCGGCCCAGACGGCCAGGCCGTGGCCCGTCACCCAGACCAGCAAGCCAACCAGCCACAGGCGAAGACCAAGGCCCAAGGCTGCGGCCAGGGTGCCATTGACCAAGGCGATCGCGCGAGGCGCGCCGGCCAGCAACATCGGTTCAGTCAGAGCCCGATGCACGGGCGCGGCGAACCCCATAGCGCGATCGCCAGCCATCAGATGACCGCCCCGCCGCCGAACGAGAAGAACGACAGGAAGAAGCTGGAGGCGGCGAACGCGATCGACAGGCCAAAGACGATCTGGATCATCTTGCGCGAGCCGCCCGAGGTGTCGCCGAACGCCAGCGTCAGCCCCGTAACGATGATGATGATCACCGCGATGATCTTGGCGACTGGCCCCTCGATCGACTCCAGGATCCGCTGCAGCGGCTCTTCCCAGGGCATGGACGAACCGGCCGCCTGGGCGTGGCTGGCGACCAGGATGGCCATCCCCGAGAGGCCGGCTCCCAACGACCGCAGGGTCAGACGCGAGAGCCGCGGACGCGGCAATTGAAACGAAACGCCGGGCGCGTTGAGACTATGGGACATGGGGTCTCTCCTTCAGGTCAGGGCTGGGGTGAGCTGGTAGGCGCCGTCGGGGCCAAGGCCCTGGAGACGCACGAGGTCGACCAGGCGACGCTGGCGGCCGCGGCCGGTGATGACCGCCACGAGGTCGATGGTTTCGGCGATCAGGGCGCGCGGTACGGTGACCACCGCCTCCTGGATCAGTTGCTCAAGGCGCAGCAGCGCGCCGAGCGCGGTGCCGGCATGCAGCGTCGCCACGCCGCCCGGATGCCCGGTGCCCCAGGCCTTGATCAGATCAAGAGCCTCCGGCCCGCGAACCTCGCCGATGATGATCCGGTCGGGTCGAAGGCGCAGGGACGAGCGCACGAGGTCGGCGAGACTGGCCACGCCGTCACGGGTGCGCAGGGCCACAACATTGCGGGCCGGGCATTGCAGCTCCCGAACGTCCTCGATCAGGATCACGCGCTCATCAAGCGCGGCCACCTGCGCCAACAGCGCATTGACCAGGGTCGTCTTGCCGCTCGAGGTCGGGCCGGCCACCAGGATGTTGCGCCGTTGGACGACCGCCAGGGCCAGCGCCCTGCCCGCCTCGGCGCTCATCACGCCCTGCTCGACATAGGCGCCGAGCGGAAAGACCACGCTGGCGGGCTTGCGCAGAGAAAAGGTCGGGCCCGCAACCAGGGGCGGCAGCAGCCCCTCAAACCGCTCGCCGCCGCCGGGTAGTTCGGCCGCCAGACGTGGCCGACCGGCATGCACCTCGCCCCCGACATGGTGGGCGACTAGCCGGATGATCCGCTCGCCGTCGGCGGCGCTCAGCGTCAGATCAGCGGGCCGAAGGCCGACATCGAACCGGTCGATCCAGACCGACCCATCGGGGTTGAGCATGACCTCGGCGACGCCAGGATCTTCCAGCCGCGCGAGCAGCAGTGGACCCAAGGCCGTGCGCAGCATGCGATGGCTGCGCGATATCTCCGGATCGGATTTGGAAGGCTCCACGGCGCATCCCCGTTGTTCACGGGGACGAGTAAGAAGACCGCGTTCACGCCGACCTCAACAGCCAAATCCGCCGAGAAATCAGCGGCTACAAAAGACAACCTGACGGCATATCACAGTAGCCCTGACAGAGGGATTGCCGCGAGTCACCGAACTGCGCCGGTTTTTGGCGTTCGTCGCCAGCCTGACTTGGGTCCGAGATCGACACCGAAATCGGAAGCGTAAGCGTAAGCTCACGGCTCGCGCCCAGGATCGCTTCGTGCGCCGTGTGGATGCTCAGCAGCGTGCCGAAAAATCTCGCTCCCCCGCACGCAGAAGTGGGACGGCGACCCACTTGACGCGCTTAGCTAGAACCGCGCAAACCGGCTGCTAATGCGGGGAGGCTGATTTTGGACGACGAAGAAGCGGAAGCCCTATTGCGCGGATTACGGGCAAGCCTGGGCGAGTTCGGCCACTCCAGCTTTGCACTGCCGAGACACGCCCTTCCGGAAGACCGTCCTGACACCAATGTCCGCAGCGAGTTACGCCGCGTTCTCGAAGAATACGAAGCGGTTCTGGTCGACGCGCCGACGATGGCGGCGCGGACAATGAAACTGCTAGGCGCCAGGATCATAGCCTTCAAGCCTGATCCAGATGATGCTGGCGACCGACGAGACGGTGCTGCCGACGGTGCGGGCGTGAAGCTGACGCTCGACGATCTCGCCGAATGGATAGCGATCGCAAACCAGGCCCGCGAAACGATCGCAGATCTGAGGGAGCGAATTGTTGACCAAGCTCGCTGACCTTGAAAACCAACTCAAGGCGCTGCTAGGTGCCTCGGCAAAGTTCTACCCTGGTGCAAAACCCCAGGTGAACGACTACTACGAGGCTTATCTTTGGGCTGAGGCCGTCGACGTTGCTCGGTCTGAACACTGGCACGTGGACTTCGTCAACGCCGGCGCGGCGAAAGACGAGTTCACCTTCCGGATGGGGCCTGGCCGGTTAAACAGCAAGAAGAGTTACACCTACGCCACGCTTTCGCACCCCAGTCGCGGATGTCGCGGCGAACTTCACCTGGGCATCAAAATTAGGGGTGAATCCGGAGTTCTCCACGAGTTCGACGTAGTAGCGCTCAGCGGGTCAGCGGCCACACATGCTCGAGCAACCAAGCAAGACCCCGGCCACGCCGGCACACGCCTCCACATTGAAGCCAAGTTCCACAAGAACGACCTTTCGCTTGGTGTGGGTCGTGGCATCGTTGGGTTGCATGCGGACTGCCCGACGATTCACCCGTTTCTCGTCTCTCGCGCCGCGGGGTCTCCAACGCTCAGAGACCTGATCAAGCACTACGGCGGCACCTATGTGCATAACGCTTTCCCGACAGGTACAGGTGTCGTCTACTTGCATGGCTGCCTGAAGGCAGCACTTATGCAGTGGAAGCCTTGAACCACCCTGCCCGCGCGGTTTCGGCTCGGAGCAGGTCAAGCGCGGCCTTGTGAACGTTAGCGCGTGACTGCGCAGCGGCGCGGCTGGCAACACCCCGCTAACTGAAGGCTGCGTTTGTGCATAGAGCGACTGAACAGCCTTGCGTGCCAAAACCTATGAGGAAAACGCATGAAGTTCACCACGGCGTTTGAAGCGCTGGGCTACAAGGTAAGCAATCCGCGCCAGCATTGGAGCGCCGAGAACGCCACTGGGATTTGCATCACTCTTTGGCGCAAGGAGATGGGCTTTGCGAATGGGCGCCCCTGGGTCGATACCACGGTGCACGCTGAGGATAATGCGGGTTGGCGCGACAAGCCGGGCAATAGAAAGCGCTTGGAGCACCTTAGGCGAGCGTTGATGGAGTTTGACGGGTTCGTGGACGTGGTCATTGTCCACGGCGTTCCTGGCCGCGGCTACGAGGACGCGGATCCCTGGCGCCCCGCACTCCGTGGAGGCCGCTGGCGGGTCACCGCCGTTGATGAGGATAACGGCCAGTTCGCGGCCAGTGTCGTGCTGTGCACTCCAGCAGATCTCACCGCCGCGGATCATGGCGTCGGAGGTACTGGCGGATTAACGCAGGGCTCGTGATCAAGCGGCGATGTCGCGCCAAAAGCCGACTTTCAAGTACCTTCAGAAAGGCGACGTTTCGAAGCTACTCTGAGGAAGTTGGCACCAACCCGCCGTCGGTTTCGCAACTTCCGTTGGATTTGCCGGCCGCCGCTCCTGAGCCTCTCAGCCGACCAACAGCCGCGGATCCAGAACGACACCCTCTTCGATGGTAGGCCGGGCGTAGCGCTGGCCTTCAAAGGAGAAGGTGAAGGCCATCTGCTTGTCTGCGGCCTTGGCCTTCGCTTTGGGCGGCGGCCGCAGTAAGTCGGCGGGCGCGGCCACGGGAAGTCTCGGCCGGCGCCCTTCGAAGAGCTCGCTCATCGGCGCCAATTGGATTCGGGGAAACTGCCCATGAGCAGTTCTGACGATCCCGGCTGAGGCCGCTGCGCTTTGAGCGCCGCTGCTTGGATCGGCCAGCGAGACCAGTACGCCCATATCGGCCTCCTGCTCATCGACAACGGCTCGAAGCTCTCGGACGGCATCAACCCCCAGCGCCTTACCACCTTTCACCGAGACGATAATGCGGCCCACCCCGCGCGGTCCGTTGAGGAACAAGATTTCTCCATCGACACCCCCATCGGCACCTTTTCGGCGATCTCGGTATCGCTGCGCGCCAATGATGTCGCAGGCCCACCATTGGAACTGATACTTGTCTCGCTCAGCCAGGGCGCGGGCGTCTGCGAAATCTCGCGGCCGCCCATCGACGTCAATCTTCAGGTTCGTGAACGCGGCCTCCAGCCGGGACTGGATAAGCTTGACGGCATAGTTGGTGACGTCGATGCCGACCCACTGGCGCCCGAGCCGCTCGGCGGCGTGGACGGTCGTGCCGCAGCCACAGAACGGATCGAGAATAACGTCACCGGGATTTGTCGAGGCGTTTATGACCCGCTCCAGCAAGGCCAGAGGCTTTTGGGTCGGATAGCCCAGCCGCTCGCGGGCGGCTTGGTTGAGCCGGTCAATGTCGGTCCAGACATCTCCGACAATGACCATTCGCGCGCTCGGATCGAAGGGTTCGGCTGCTCGTCGACGTGGAAACCCGCCGCCGGCCGGCCAGTGGATGAGACCCTGCAGATCTAGCGCCTCCCGCTCGATCTCTCGGTTACCCCAATGACGTCCAAAGGACGACGGATTGAAACCCCGCCATTCGCGCCCAGTCTCGCCGTTGCGCAGGCCCGCGCCGGTCAGCTCGTAGGTCTGGTACTTTTTGCCATCGGCACCTGTGATGAGCGTATGCGGGATCTTCTGGAGGTCCGCCGCACCGAGTTGCGGATTGAACGTAAAGTCCGCGCCTTTCGCATAAAACAGCAGCACATCGTGTGGAGCTGGCCATTTACCCTTGGTGCCGCGTGCGTTGGTGCGCTTCCAAATTATCTCGCCTTTGAAAGCCGCAGCTCCGAAAATCGCATCCAGCATCAGTTTTAGGTAGTGGCTCGCACTGGGATCGCAGTGCAGGTAGAGGCTCCCCGTCGGCTTTAGGACGCGATGCAATTCAAGCAGTCGCGCTGTCATCATGACTATATAAGCCATGACGTCGCTTTCATGCATCCAGCGTCGGAGAGACGAGATCAGCCGCGCCGCCGCGCCGCCACTTTCGACGATATCCTTGAACGCGACCTCGGCGGCTTCGCCCCATCGCCATGTATCGTGAAAGGCTAGCGCCTGAGCTCCGGCAGCTTCGCCGTCGGGCGAGCGAAATAGAAGATTGTAGTCAGTCTTGGAATTAAAGGGCGGGTCCAGGTAGACGAGATCTACAGTTTCACTGGGGATATGCTCCCGCAGGATGTCGAGATTGTCTCCGAAAAAGAGCTTTCGCATGGTGCCCCCAAGTTCGAAGGCTCAAGCATCTCGACTTATCCACAATTAATAGTTAACACGGTTGAGGCGTGAAAAGCTTGCCCGCTATGGTCGACTCCCCAAGCGCCGCGGCTTAGCGTCAGTGGTTAGAACGCTAGCGATCGCCGCTCCAAAAATCGGCGCCGGCGACGCGCGCCATAAGGCTCGAAGAACTCGCCGTCGTTCTCTGAAGTCCAGCAGGCCCTTTAGCGCACAAGCGACAGGTTCCGCAAACCTGTCAGACGCGATCATGATCGAGATGCCCAAGGTCAAGAAAGCTCAGCCCGCAGATCAAACAGATCCGGAAGCCAATCCAGAGAACGATCCGACCGAAATCTTCGACCCTTAGATCTACGACTTCATCGCCGGGCTTCCGCGATGAGGGTGTAGCTCGCGCCATTGCCAAACTCTGGGACCGCCGCAGGAACACGACCTCCGCCACTGCTCCATAAGCGATGATCGACTGAGCGCGATCGCGTGAGCATCAACTCGCCAGCCTTTGGGTAATCTCGTCTTGTCCAAGCRTGAAGGTCGGAATGAAGCGCGATCCTTGGCGGTCGTAGAGAACCAACGGCAGATCCGCCTTGGGCATCCACACGCGGCCTAGCTCCACGGCAAGGGACGCGGGCATGGCTGGGAAGAGATGGATTTCCCGGCCCTCGCCGTGAACAGCTTTGATACGGTCCAGCAGGCGCCGAACGGTCGAGCGGAAGCGCGCCTGGTCAGCGGCGTTTCGCAGAATGTCGTTATGCGGCTCAGGGGCCGTGATCGACCAGATCACAGCGTCGGACCCCAGGACCCGCGTCACCGGCTCGTCCGTAAGGGTCGCGCTGAGGCCGATCTTCAGGGCGATCGGCCCCGCGCGGGACCCATCGCCTTCGGCGACCTTGAAGACGAGCGGCGGCGTGTCCTCTTGCCAGGCCCAGGTAGCCGGTTCGCGGTGTCGCTGCATGACCTGAGCCGGCAGGATGTCGCCGATCAGGTGGCCCATTTCGATCAGTAGGGGCTGAGGCGCGAGCGCGAAAACGCTGACATGGCGGATTTCTTGCCGTTCGATCCGCCCGAGCACCTGGGCATTGAACTGCCGCCGCAGGTTGTCGCGCTGGTAGCGATAGTAGTCCGCCTCGTCATCGCGATAGGCGCAGCCGACGATATCCAAATCGATGGTGCGCCCGCTGGCGGGGTGGTTATGCGGCAGCATGGCCAGAAACAGATCGCGCGTGGAGACCAAGGCTTCGTGCTGGCCGATCCTCGCCCCGAACCGAACAACATGGGAGGCGCGATCTTGATCCACACCAGTCACCAGCTCGATCCGTAGTTCGTGCTCCCGCTTCATTTCCAAGAGCAGGGCTTCGGGGTGGTCCTTTGGGCCGTCTACATCGATCTCCTTGTGATGCTTCCCGCACATCAGCATGAGATTCTCGAGGGATTTAGCGAGCAAGGGTGACCGAATGAGACAACCGCGCGGACCGTCCGGCGCATCAGCGACGATATGGGCGATGAAGCCGAACGTGCCGTCCTCCCGCCCCGCTTCCAGGTCGCCGACCAAGCTTCGATTGCAGCCTCGGTACTGACAGCGTCCGCCGGCCCGCGCCCACAGCGCGGACTGAGTCTTCTGAGGGATGCGCGTCTTGGCCATCGCTCAAGCCTCCACATGGCGCCCTGGCGCCGTCCATTGGCCGGTCGCCCGCCAACCTTCGTAAGCGGCGAGCCAATCGATGGTCCATGGCACCGTGGTTTCCGCCATGAGATCCGAGGCCGACCATTCCTTGGCGTCCGGATCCAACAGGCAAAGCGACACCCCGCCGTCAGCGCCGTAGTAGACATGCGGCAGCATGCCCTCCGGGTCGCCGGGTCGCGGCCGAAGCTGCGGATGGAGGATCTCCACCTGCGGCTGGAGCCGTCGGATAGAAACATGCTCCAGGGCCAACGGCGCCCGATAGAAGACCTCGACCATATAGGTCTGCAAGAGCGGGCGAACCGTTCCGCGCCAGATCGCCGCCCGCCCCTCGCGCCGAACGAGCTTGAACGTCGACCAGACGGCGCGCATCGCTTCGATCTGCTGGTCGATGGTCAGGATCATCGGAAGCGACGCTCGCCCATATTGGTGTGAGCGCGGGCGGCGACCGGCGCCAGAAGCGAGGCGGTGCCACTGGTCAGGCCGGCCAGTTTCGGCGTCGACGGAGTCCAAAGGCCGCCATTGCGCGTGTAGCCGTGCTCGACCGCTTTGACCTGCCGACCGAGCCGCTCGTTGAATTTGTGGATCGAGCGGGTCACCACGCGCTCCCCGAACTGGGCGCGCATCCACTGCTGCAAGTCCTCCAGTTGGACATCGGCGGTCCGTAGCGCCTCCAGACTGTTAGCGAGTTTATGGAGCGCGGCGGCGTAGGCCTGCTGCTGGCTTTGCGACTCGGGCCAACGGTCGGTGAACAGTTCCCCCGCATGCTCGGGGTTGGCGACCGACAAGAGCCGGCCCAGCCGGGCGGCCTCGTCGATCGCGCGCGCCGTCCAGCGCGCCTGCCGGATCAGCATCTCGGCCAGGCGCATGCCAGGTACGGCCGCATGACCGGCGTGACACGACAACAGGATCGAGGGCGGGATGCGGCCGGTGGCGTCGGCGTAGAGGATGTTGCGATGACGCTTGAGCAGTTGTAGCGCCACCGTGGTGACGCTCTTGATGATCAGGGGCGTCTGAGCCGGGACGTCGTCGGACTCCGCCTCGGCGAAGACCATTCCATCCTGAGCATAGAGCCGCTCGTTCATCGCCTTGGCGAAGGTCTCCTCCGTCGGCGTGCGGTCGGTGTACCATTGGCCAAACGCATAGGCGTTCATCGGCACGTAGTTGCCCGGCTCGGCGCCGGCGCCGCCCTTGGCGTGGGCGATGACGCTTTCCTTGTCCTTGGCCGCCGTGCGCCGCGCTGGCGTCACGTCCAGGTGCATGCCGTCGGCATAGTAGACAGTGACGCAGCGCGTCTGGCGCACGACGCGCTGCACCGGATAATCGGCGAGCGCCGCATAGAGGTCGTCCAGCAGGGCCTCGGGGCGCGGATCGCCGCCGAAGATCTCGGCCACGATATCGATGTCGTATTCGTCGTCAGTGCCGCGGGTGGAGATCGTGGCGTCGATCCGCATCGAGCCTTGCGGGTAGAAGTAGCTCACCCGACCGAAAAGCGGGCTGCCCGGCCGCTCGATGTATTTGCGGACCGCCTCGGACCGTTCGACGGCCTTGGCGTGAAGTCCCGGAGGCAGCTGAAGGTTCAGGGCGATTTCGGCCAGCACCGCGTCCAGCGGATCGGAGAACGGATCATTCTGCGGCGGCGACCAGGCCATGGGGTCCTCGGTTTACAAAAATGGGCGAAACAGCGTTATCTCTTCAGGTACTTGGGCAGGGACTGGGGGCCTTCAAGGCCTTTCGGTTTACAAAATAACCATCAAATGCGATTTTTGTAAACCGACAACGAGGAGCAGGTCATGATTGGACGCAGATTGAAGGTGGCGCGGGCTTCTGCGGGCCTGTCGCTGCGCGCCCTCGCCGACCGCATGGGCGGCGTGGTGTCGCCGCAGGCTATCGGCAAGTACGAGCGCAACGAGGACATGCCTGGGTCGCGGATATTGATGGCGCTGGCAGCGGCTCTGCAGGTCAGCGAAGGCTATTTGCTCAGCGACGAGGAGCTGGTTCTAGAAGGCGTCGATTTCCGAAAGAAGACGTCGGCCAAGGAGGAGGCGACGGTCGAGGCGCTGACGATCCAGATGCTCGAGCGCTATTTGGCGATCGAGGACCTTCTGCAGCTGAAAAGCGCCGACTGGGAACAGCCGCGTAGCGCGCCCTATCCCGTCAGCGACATTCGCGACGCCGAAGGCGCCGCGCGGTCCGTGCGCGAGGAATGGGGTCTGGGCCATGATCCCATTCCCAAACTGGCGGAACTTCTGGAAGAGCGGGGCATCAAAGTCCTGTCGCTGGACCTTGAGGATATCGACGGCCTAGCCGCTCGCGTGCGCCGCCACGGCCGCGACGCGGCGCGGGTCGTGGTGGTGCGGCGGCACATCTGGGCCGAGCGCAAGCGCTTCACGCTCGCCCATGAACTGGGCCACATGGTCATGACGCCGGCGGCGGGCGTTGATGATGAGAAGGCCGCGCACCGGTTCGCGGGCGCTTTTCTGATGCCCGCCGATGTCGTGCGCGCAGAGGTCGGCGCGCATCGCTCGATGATCAGCATCGGCGAACTGGTGGCGCTCAAGAAGCGCTTCGGCGTCAGCGTCCAGGCGATCACGTTCCGCTGCCGGGATCTCGGCATCATCGACGCCAAGGCGTTCTCGGCGCTCTATCGCGAATTTGACGAACGCGGCTGGCGATCGCCGCCGTTCGAGGAGCCCGCCTCCATGCAGGCCGAAGAGGAAGAACCCAAGCGCTTTGAGCGGCTTTGCCTCAGGGCCCTGGCCGAAAACGTCATCGGCGAAAGTCGCGCGGCCGAGATGCTCGGCATTTCGGTGCGTGAGCTGGACGCCCGCCTGGAACAGGCGGCTTGATCCATGGGCGTCCTCGTTTCGGATACGTCGATCATCATCGACCTGGAACGCGGAGAGATCCTGGAGGCGGCATTCGGATTGGCCGCGGAATTCGTGGTGCCCGACCTGCTCTTTCAACGCGAGCTGGCCGGGCCGCTCGGCGATCGGCTCCTCGCCCTGGGCTTGCGGGTGGAGGAACTGGCGCCGGCCGAGGTGCAGAGCGCCACCATCCTGTCGAGAGCCGATCGCTCACTCTCATTGCCGGACACGTTCGCCTTCGCTCTGGCGCAAGCTAGGCAGTGGACCCTGCTGACGGGTGACGCGGGCTTGAGGCGAGCGGCCGAAGCCCACCAAGTGGACGTCCATGGCGCGCTCTGGGTGCTCGACCAACTCGAGGCTGAAGGCGTCTGCGATCACGGTGCCTTAGCGAGCGCCCTGCTCAAAACGTCGAGCCACCCGCGATGCCGGCTCCCCAAGGCCGAAGTCTCGCTCCGCCTAGCCCGCTATGAGGGCGGGTAAGCCGGCGCTGCGAAATGCGCTACTGCGTTAGGGTCGATCACCTGCCTGCCACCATGGCGTTGGTGATGCCGGTGATCGCGGTGATCTCAGGAGTAATCGGTATCGACGGTTGTCTTAGTTGGGAGAAACTCTCGCCAACCGCGAAGATCGCGCCATTCAAGCCGTAGCTGACCGGGGTCATCGCCAGTTCGATGATTTCGTCTTTCCGCGGATCCAACCCGGTGGTCTCCACATCGACCACGAGTCCATACCGCACCGCTGCACCAGGTGGTGGCGGAATAGCTGGCCGTGGCTTGAGACGCCGCACGACACGATAGTCGCCGGATGCTTCTAAAGCGCGGGCCCATGACTCCAGGTGATCGCTTTGTGTCATGCCAAATCCGAGAAGTCGTCTTCGTCCTCGTCAGCCGTACCCACGACCGAACCCAACTGAATGTCAGCCGGGCGCCCCTCCTCATGAAACCACAAATCGACCACGGCGGTGTCGTCGCTGCGCGGGCGCGGCGCGGCTTCCCGGACCTTGAAAGTGGTTGGGAGGTTCACGGCCGTCCCGAACACCAGCGCGTGCTGCCGGGGCAGTGACGGCAGGCGTTTGAGAACCGAGTCCGAAATGAACGGCGTCATTTGTCGAATCTGGGAAAGATCATCTGGATTTTGAATACGATGGACGAGGAAGTTTGAGCACTGGCTGAGTACCGTCTTTGAGAGCTCGCTGGGCCGCTGCGACGCCAGCAGGACGAACATCCCGTACTTCCGGCCCTCCTTAGCGATCCGCTCAAATATCTTCGTCGCGTCGATGGAAAAACGCGACGGGGTCGAGGCGATGTAGCGGTGGGCCTCTTCGAGCAGAAGGTGGATGGGGAAGCGATTTCTAGGCTCCGCGCGGCGCAACAGGCGGAAGAGCATCCGCGCCACCACGGCGCTGACGAGCTCGACAATCTCATCCTCGACGGCATTGAGATCAATGATGATGACTTGGTGGCGCTTCGCCAAACGGCCACCGTCCGCCTCAAGCCCCACAAGCTCTGCCAGGAAATCAAGGTCGTGGGGTGCCTCAACGACCTCGTCGCCCTCATGCCGAAGAAACGCATATTCAGAGCGTTCCTGGAGTGACCTGAGCCGGGTCACCATCGCCGAGCAGTAGTCCCGGATCTGCCGATTGCCGTGGGCTTCTTCGTACAGAATCGCGAAATCGAGGCACTCGTGCAGTTCATCGAATGAGAAGGGCGTGCGGTCATAGGCCGGTAGCGGCGCATCTTCGCGAAGCTTCTGGCGAACAGCTTCGAGAAAGCCGACTTGGTTGTTACCGTTGAAATTTCCGTATTGAAAGTTCGGGCTGAAGCGATTGAGCAGCGCCATGTTCAGGCTGGGCGTCGGGTACTTCTGCAGAAGGGATACCACGCGCTGAAATTTAGAAACTGGCGAGTCACCATCGGAGCCGCGGAAACACTMGATGATGCAAGTCGCGACGAAGTGCTCGCGCAAGGCCAATGCCTCTGGCGTCTTCGCATGGAACAGACTTGTCAGGCCCAACGCCGTTCGAAGTACTGGCAGCTGAGTTCGCTCGCTGGCCTGAAGGAGCAGTTCCCACTCAGCCATCTCCAGGAACCAGTGTGGTAGTCGGAAGCCGTCAGCCGACCCGTCGAGGACCACACGATGAACGCCAATGCCGCCATCGCGCGCCAGCGGGGACAGGGCCTCGTCATATTCGCCGTTTACGTCGAAGACGACGAACGTTGCCCCCCGGGCATGGTGCTCATCCGGCTTTCCGAAGAGCGACTGAAGGACGGCCGCGACGGTGCAGGACTTGCCGCTTCCGGTGTTTCCGAGGACGGCGACATGGCCGCCAAAGAATTCATTGAGCCGAACCTTCACCTCGTAGTCCTCAAAGACTACGGACTTACCGATCGGCAGCACGCGATAGCGAGTCGCCCACTCCGGGATGCACGCGCCGCCTGGGGGTCCTGCGGATGGCTCAACCGCCTTGTCAGTTTCGAAAATCCGGTCCAGCTCGTCGTCTAAAGCGTAGAGCGCGTCCGCATAGAGCGATGGGAAGATCGAGACTCCGAACCGAAATGAGCCGCCTGAAATCGGGAGCATGCCCACCGGAACGACATCGAGGAATTTGGCGGAGTTCGCCCGATCGAGGTCGGCGCGATCGGAGGGCGCTGACGCGTCGCGCTCGCGCAGGCCCACAACTTCCGCGACGACATATTCCGACTGGGCGGGGATCATCACGAACGAGCCAAGCCTGGCGACATAGTGGACACCGTCGAACCCGACGACGGTGAAGTTGTCCGTACCGGCGTGCATTTCGACCACGAAGCGGTCGGCCGCCACCGAGACCACCTTGCCGATCGCGCGCTTCCGGTCGTCGCGGCTCACGCGTCGTCATCCATTTTAGCCGGCGCCATCTGGTGCAAGACCCGGCGCACGGCGTCGTCGATCCGGTCGCTGGGGCGCTGCGGCATGAAATGCTCGACCACCGTATCGAAGTAGTGCGCGCGGCTACCCGTGCGGGGCCCGTCGCCGCCGATGATCCAAATACGAGGATCGCGAAGCGCCCGGAGTTTGGCGATCTCGCCTCCGGTGTCTGGATCGGCAAAGATGATCAACCGGAACGTCGGAATAGTCATCGCCTGGTAGATGATGTTGTTCAGGTGGTCATCGCCAAAGGCGTAGCCCGCCGTCACCAGGACGCTCTGCTCACGCACCACGCGCGATTGGAACTCGCGAAACAGATCGGCGTAGGGCGAAGCCAGGGAGGCGCTTTGCTTGGCCGGGGTCGGATAGATCAATATCCGGTCGGCTTGAGGCGGCGGCCAGACTTCGCGGATAGGGAATAGGCCGTGGTCGTCCTCGGTCCAGGTCACCGACCCATGCAGCTTGCAGAGATAGACGAAGGCATCGACCGCCGACCACTTTCGATTGGCGACGTCCAGCTGTTCGGCCAAGGCATAACGGTAGGACGCCGGATTGAAGCGGCGCTCGATCACCCCGGTGAACCCATTGGCGTAGGGGATGCCGAGACGATCCATCGCCGTCTCGTTGAAGACATCGTAGTTGGTCGTGAATACCCATGGACGTGGCAATGACCGGTCGCGCAGCACCAGCTTCTTATAGAACTGCTCATAGAGATCGCGGACTGCGGTGTCGCCCTGGCTGAATTGACCGCTTGTCACCTTCGTCCAGAGGAAGGCCTGGACCTTTTCAATCATGCTGGCGACCAGCGCCCGGTCATCCCAGCAGGTGGCCTTGGCGTTGCGGGCCAGGACGAAGCGGTGGGCGTATAGCACCTCCATCAGGCGTTCAAGGTTGCGGATGTAGTCGCCCTCGAGGTCGATACCGTGCTGGTCGAGGTAATCCAGTTCAGCTTGGGTCAACCGCCATGGCTGAGGCTCGGCGGGCGAATTTTCTGGGTCGCTCTCGCCATCGGCCAGCGGCACCAGATCGCCCTTGGGCCCTTGAACAAAATGACCATCCGCGAACTCGTCGGTCTCGTCCTCATCACTATTGGCTCCATTGTCCGCTGGGAGCTTCGGGCTGTAGAACCCGGCCGCGCGTGCGGCCAAGGTTTCGCCACAGAACTCTTGAGCCAGCGGCGCCATCGTCGAAATGCCGAGCTCAGTCTTCCCGCGCATCAACGACGAACAGCCGGCCCCCAACAGGAACGCGATGTTCCGCGCGTTCAGCGACTCGGAAATGGCTTGTCGAACGCCAGCACTGCCGCCGCTCCAGGTGAGGTCCTCCGGCTGCGCATCGCCGTTGCGCAGGAATTTGAAGCTCCGCCCCGCTTTATCGTCGTCCATTCCCGGCCCCATCGTCAAACTTGGCCCAATAATGCAAGAGCCGGTTGAGCGTCACTATAGCGGAGCGATTAGAATTGTGCGGGCACCTTGGCACAACTTAGAAGGCAGACGGTGGAAGTCCCGCGCTGAGCGGATTGAGCTAGCTTCGCAACCCGCAGGCGGACAATGCCGATTGCCGAGTTCGTGTTTCTGACGGGCGACGAGAAGCTGACAAGAATCGGACCTTCCCAAGTTCCGCGTTGAGTCACGATGCTCCTTTCCCGCCGGCCTCATCGAGCACCTCGGCCCGGAGCAACCTCCCCTCCGAAATCCTCCTGGCCAGCAGGTCGATGAACGCCGCGTAGCGCTCCTGCCCCTTGGCCGCCGCTGCCCTGTCCTCGACGCCAGACATGGCCGGCGTCACCTTCAGCCAGGTCTTCACGTAGAGCCCGATCGCCTCGTTGGCGATCGTGACGTCTCGCTCGAGCCGGTCGAGTTGCCGCGACATCCGGTCCAACCGCCGAAACAGCGCCGCCTCCCCAGCTTCGGCGCTATCCGGCGACAGGTAAGCCTCGATTGCGGCGCGGACGATTTCGGACTTCTGTCGCCGGGTGCGCCGCGCCCGCTCGTCCAGGATCCGGATCGTGTCGCTGGTCAGGAAGACCTTGGTGGGGATCTTCATGCGTCATCTCCAAGCGGGATGCCGTCGTCGCGGTCCATGGCCGCTTGACGCGCAACGCCGGTAAATCGTCGCTGCAGCTCCGAGCCCTGCTGGGCCTCATCGCCCTCCTGGTCTGCGCCTGAGTCCAATTCGTCATCGTGCGGCGCCAACGGCGCCTGGTCGGCGCCGTCGAGCTCAGGCTCGCGCCTCAGCCCGCCCTCGTCCTCCTCGACGCTGCCAGGTCCGCCCGTGGCTGCCGGCGTCATCGCCACCGTCTCCCATTCGGGCGTTGTTGACGAAGACGGGACGCCCGCGGGGCGCGCGAGCGGCCGCACGCGGCCAGCCAGGCGCGGATCGGCATAGTAGCGGATTTTCGTCGCCCGGATCGGCGGCGCACCGGCGACCAGGATGACGGCTTCGTGCGGCGGAAGCTGCATCACCTCGCCAGGTGTCAGCAGAGGCCGCGCCGTTTCCTGACGCGAGACCATCAAGTGACCAAGCCACGGAGACAGTCGATGGCCCGCATAGTTGGCCATCGACCTCATCTCCGTGGCAGTGCCCAGGGTGTCGCTGATCCGGCGCGCGGTTCGCTCATCGTTGGTCGCGAACGCCACGCGCACATGGCAGTTGTCCAAGATCGAATGGTTGGGCCCATAGGCCCGTTCGATCTGGTTCAGGCTCTGAGCGATCAGGAACGCCTTAATCCGGTATCCAGCCATGAAAGCCAGCGCGGCTTCGAAGAAATCGAGCCTGCCCAAGGCCGGGAACTCGTCGAGCATCAGCAAAAGCGGTCGGCGCGTTCGAGACGCCTCCAAGCCCTCGGTGAGCCGCCGGCCAATCTGGTTGAGGACCAGTCGGATCAGCGGCTTGGTGCGGCTGATGTCGGACGGCGGCACGACTAGATAGAGACTGACGGGCTTGTCAGCGTCCACGAGGTCGGCAATGCGCCAGTCACAGCGCGAGGTCACCGCAGCGACGACAGGGTCCCGGTAGAGGCCCAGGAAGCTCATCGCCGTGGAAAGCACGCCGCTTCGTTCGTTGTCGCTCTTGTTCAGGAGTTCGCGCGCCGCGCTGGCGACGACGGGGTGTACCGCGCTTCCAAGATGCCGGGTCGTCATCATCGCCCGCAGGGTCGTTTCAATCGGGCGCGAGGGATCGGCCAGGAAGTTGGCGACGCCGGCCAAGGTCTTGTCGGCCTCGGCGTAGAGCACGTGGAGGATCACGCCGACCAGCAAGCTGTGGGAGGTCTTTTCCCAGTGATTGCGGCGTTCTAGGGCGCCTTCCGGATCGACCAGGATGTCCGCGATATTCTGCACGTCCCGAACTTCGGTCGGCCCCCGCCGAACCTCGAGGAGCGGGTTGTAGGCGCTGCTGTCCGCATCGGTCGGGTCGAACCTCAGGACATGCCCGAACCTGGCGCGAGCGCCGGCGGTCAGCTGCCAGTTCTCGCCCTTGATGTCGTGAATGACCGCCGAGCCCGGCCAGACGAGCAGGCTGGGGACGACCAGTCCCACGCCCTTGCCGCTGCGGGTCGGCGCGAAGCACAACACATGCTCGGGCCCGTCGTGGCGAAGGTAGTGATCGCCGACCCTTCCCAGCATCACGCCGTCGTCGCCGAGCAGACCCGCAGCCTTGAGATCGGCCGCCTCGGCCCAGCGCGCCGAACCGTAGGTCGTCACCTTCTTGGCTTCGCGCGCACGTAGGATCGACATCAGGATGGCGACCGCGACGCCGCTCAACGCGCCCGAGACGGCGATGAAAGCGCCGCGCGCAAAGATCGACGGCGCGTAGGCGTCGTAGATGAACCACCACACAAAGAACGCCGGCGGCGGATAGATCGGCCACCCGCCCAGCCGAGCCCAAGGCGGTCCAAGGCCTGGCTGATAGGCCAATTGCCAAGCCGTCCATTGGGTCGCGGCCCAGACGCCAGCCAGGGCCAGAAAGCCGATCAGCAGGATCTGGCCCCACAGGATCTTCGTACCGTTCATTGCTTGCACCTCTAGAGTCCAAGCCCGCGCTTCTTCCCCAACGACCATTCCACGCCGCCACTGGACGTCATGGCTCCCCTGATCTCCTTGCCCAAATGCGCGTCGAGAGCGCGCGTCCACGGCACCAACTGAAAGCCCAGGCCGTCCTCGATCATCGCGAACCGCCCTGAGGCCAGGTCGACCCGACGGCTGTAGACGCCAGCGACCGAGGCGCCAGGTTTGACCTCGATATGCGCCGCACCAGCCTCGGCAGCGATGTTGGCGGCGACCCGGGAAAGCTCTTGGCTGCGCAAGGTGGAAAGGAGCTTGCGGGCCGGCGTCAACGCGCCTCCTTGGCGGCTGGCGAGGCCCAAGCGCTCCAGCTGTTCCCGGCGCCTTTCAAGCGCCTCCCGCGCTTCGAGGCCAAAGCCCGCGCGCGACAAGGCCAGCGGCTCGCGTGAGACCATTTGGCGATCGAGCCAGGTCGCGCCCGACGCCTTGATCTGCGCATCCAAGCTCAGGTCGGAGCGGTGCACCAGCTCCAAGCGGCTCGCCCCATCATCCAGGCTGCGCGAACGAACTTCGACCAAGCCGCCGATCGGCGTGTCGCCGATCTGCCCGAGACTGCTGAACCGCAGGTGATGCAGCCGGCCATCGACCCCATCCACGATGACGTAGGCCTGTCCGCTCAGTTCGTCGTGAAGGCCACGATCAACCAGCCGGCCGAACACCGGCGCCTCCAGCGCCTGACCCTGGATGACCAGCGCGCTTGGATCTCGATCCTGTCCTCGCAGAGCGCTGTGAAGGGCCTTGATGATGTCGCCCCGCTCGGCGAGCGCTCGCAGCTTGGGTTCGAGGTCCTCGACCAATCGCCACTGGCCGGGTGCGTCTGACTGCGCCAGACCAAGCCTCTCGAGATATTGCGCTCGTCCCACCAGACGTACGTCGACTGAAGCAGCATGATCGCCAGCGGGGCGCAGATCGACGGCGCCTGAGTTGTCGGCGCGATCTCGCAGGCGTCGATCCAGGTGCGTCCACCGGTCCGCTGTCATCTCGCGGTCCAAGGACGCAGCAATCTCAGCCTGCGAACGAGGCCCCAGTTCCAGTGACACCAGCGCTTCGGCGATCTCCCTGAACCCATGCTTCAGGAAGTCTGGATGGATCACCAGGTCGCGCCCGTCATCGGCTACGCCGCGAACAAGGATGTGCACATGCGGATTGTCGGTGTTCCAGTGATCGACCGCGACCCAGTCCAACCGCGCTCCCAATTCTCGCTCGGCCCGCTCCATGAGCGCCTGGGTCGCGGCGCGCAGGTCCTTCAGTTGCTCCGCGTCCTCTGGCGAGACGATGAAGCGGAAGTGATGGCGATCATCCTCGCAGCGCCTGGCGAAGGCGTCGTGATCGGCGGCGCCGTCGCGATCGAACATCTCTGCGCGCTCGCCGTCTCGCGTGGCGCCCTGCCGACGCAAGTAGCTCAGATGCATCTTCATAGGCGCGGCACGGTAGCGCGAGCCCTGGTGCTGGATGATCCGAGCCTTGATGATCACGCGCCGGGACGACAATCGCCCACCGATGCCGCGTCCGCCACCGCGACCATACCGACCGCCTTTCCCTCTGCCACCTAGATCAAGCGTCCCGAGACCGGAACGCTTGCTCGCGCCTAGGACCTCTCCAACAAACCCGGGCGCCTTGGCGGCCGTCCCCGCCCCTCGATCGCGCGGTCGACCAAGCTTGAGGCGAAACTCGTTCTCGCGGCTCACGGAAGCCAATCCGTCGAAAGGTCCCGATCAAGTCGCTGATAAGACTGGGAAATTGGCGAACTGAGGAACCCGCGAGCCGCTGCAGGTTCCTGAAATTCTTCAACACCATCAATGACATGGGACCGTAAGGTTCCTGTCCTTTTATCTTGCCCTAGCGCTGTGTCTTCCCGCGCCCACTCCTCCCCGTTCGCACAACCCATCGCCTTACCAACGACGCCGGAGGTCATGGCCACGCCTTCCGGGCCTGAACGACAGGCTCTTCCCGTTCGTCCTGATCTGGCGCGGCTATGGGGCGCTCTATGAAGATGGCAGCCGCTCGCCAGTCCGTGGTCGGCCTTTCCCGAGGATCAACCAGGCTCGAACTCGTGATGATAGGAGCCAGATGGCGGACGTAATCGCGCGTTTCCAACGGCAGGCTCGACCCGTTGGCTAGCGATCGCGCGTATCGTTGAGGCCCGGCGTTGTACGCGGCAAGAAAGCCCGGCGCGCCGAACCGATCGTACATGCGGCGCATATAGGCGGTCCCCGCCAGGACATTCGCGCGAGGCTCAAACGGATCATCGCCAAGCCCGAGCTCAGCGGTCAAATCGCGCCAAGTCAAAGGCATCAGCTGCATCAGACCGACAGCGCCCTTGGGCGAGACGGCGTCGATGTGGCCGCGGCTCTCGCGTTGCATCACCGCGTAAATCCAGGCTTCAGGAACGCCAAAGCGCGCCGCCGCCTCGTCTACGGCCGAGGCAATGACCTGCTCTCGGTTTTCTGAAAGCTGGGCGTCCGCGGTCGACGGCATCCACACCAGCACGGCCAGGAAGGGAAGGAACAGGAAAGCGGCCGCGCGCGAGGCGCGCGAAGTCTCTCCGTTCATCTCGGTCGCAATGAGTGTGCGGCCGTGCTCGTCGCCGTCAAGGGCAAGGCGCGAAACGCGCCGGCCGTTCGGCCGCCCTTGACGGCGACTGCGCGCGACCGCCGACGCGGTCTTGACCGGGACGAGGAAAGGACCGGCAAGACGACCGAACAAGGAAAGGAAATGGAGAACGCTCACGAGGCGCGCCCCCATGTCCAAAGCGGATGAGCGCCGCCGATCACGCGAGCGGTGGACAGAGGACCAAAATATCGCCCATCAAGGCTGTCGGGCGCGCGCCTGTTGAGCAGGAAGACCTGATCGGCCGTAAGCCGCCGACAGCCTTGGAAGGTCGGAAGCGCCCTGCCCCATCGGTCATGGGACCGGATGCGTGCGGCGACGACGCCGTCGATGGTCAGACTCTCGCCACGCCCACAGACGACCTGTCCCTCGGTGGCCGCGATCTCTTTCAGAAGCGGCACATTGACCGGAAGGTAATGCCGCGCCGCCATCCAGCGCGCCAGATCAACGGGCGGGGACACCGCCGCCAGCTGGCCTTGGGAGAACCGGCCAGGTGTCAGCCAATAGAAGCCAAGCGGCGCGCTCCGGGTGGTGTTGAAGAGCAGCAGAGGCGTGCGCTGTCCGTTCCCCAAGCCGATCAGCAAGCATCCGCCCGCCGCCAGAAGAGCCAGGCCAGCTTTCCTGGAGCGGCTCATGAAAAGATCGCCTTGCGCAGAAGCCAAGCGCGGTGGCGGCGGGTCGAATAAGGCCTGGCCAGTAAGCCAACGCCGACGCGGGCGCCGACGTGACGCCAATAGTCCGGCGCGGCCAACTCCGGCCGCACTCCGACCCGCTCCACCCCATCGATCGCCTCAAGGACGGCCTGAACCCTCGCCCATCCGGAGACATCGAGCAGGATCTCCGCGCCGGGCGCGACCTCGGGATAGGTCGTGAACGGAGCGCCTGGCGCGACCGCCCTGAGGACAGCGATGCGGGAGTCGACCGTTCCATAGTCTTCGGCGCGCCAGCGAATGAAGGCGAAGACCGCGCCCGGCGCGAACATGACCGTGCGCCGCCGGCGGTCATGCACTTGCTCGGCGACCGGCCGGCCAAAGCGGATCCAACGCTCGATGCGCTCCTTCAGGAACAGTAGGTCAACGCGCGTCAGGCTGGTGGCGGACGTTTCAGACATCGCCTTGCCGCCGCACATAGGCCGGCGCGATCGCGGCGTGCTRCTTGGCCGGCGGCGTCACAATGGCCGCCTCGTCGCTGGTCGAGCGGCGCTCGCCCCGGCGCGACCAGGTCTCTAGGTCCGCGAGCGTATAGACGATCCGGCCGCCATTCTTTCGATAGACCGGGCCTGTGCCATAGCACCGGTGCTTGGCCAAGGTCCGCTCGGAAAGACGAAGGTGCTTGGCCGCTTCAGGCGCCAGCAAGAGGCGTTCGGGCGCGGTCTTGTCGGATTGATCCATGACTTGGTCCTCGATCGCCGTCCGGGAACGTCCGTCCCAAGAGCGGCCTGCGAGGAAAAGCCTGGCGCCGGATTGGCGGGTCCAGGGATGGTGAAGACCACCCCCTGGCCGTTTTCGCCACCCTAGAACCCGCCGCGCAGAAGCTTGAGGTAGCCTCCCGCCATCAACGCCCGCCCGCGGCGGACTAAGCGGATGGTCACGTCCCGGACCGAGGAGGTCTTGAAGTCCATTTCGTCGTCCGGCAGCCCGAAGATGTCCGCCGCGATCTGACGATAACTGGCGCGGCGCAGCGAAGCGTCGAGCGCATAGAGAGCGCGGGCCAGGCGCTCGCGTTGGGCCAGGCTCAGGCGCGATCGCGGCGGCGCGTCGGTGATCTCCGCGCGCCGCAGCGCCTCGCAAGCGCGAACGCGCAGGCTGAAGTCTGCATCATACGAAAGCACAACCACCCATGGCCCCAGCGCCGGCCGGCCGCGCGCGAGAAGCTGAAGACCACTTGGCAAACGGATGTGCGCCTCTTCATCGCTCGTGCGTACAGCCGCCTCCGCGCGAGGAAGACTTCGCGGCTCTCCGAACGACGCAGGCTCCAATGGGACCACCAACCCTGGTGCGACGYCCGCCCGCCAGAGCACACCTGCATCATCGACCGGCAGCGCCGGATCGGCTGGCATCATCAGGCCCCAGCGTCGGTCCAGCGGTCGGTCACCGACCACGGCGTGGCGGTAGTTCTCGGCGTAGGCTGGATTTCGTCGAAGAAACTCCCAGCAGAACGCTGGCACTGTCAGCTTCAGATGTGCGCGCCAGCCGCCGCCAGCGCCATCGCTTGGCGGCCGTTCCGTGCTCGAATTGGCGAGCTGCGCGGCCATGAGGCAATCGCGACAGAGGTGCTCCGGCGGCGCACGCGATTCAGCGACACAGCCATCACTACGCGTTCATCGCCGCAGCGACTTGCTCGTTTACCTGCAACGTTTGAGAGGAGCCTGTGGGTTTGGTTGCAAGTCGAAGCGTACTGGCTCTCGTACTTTTGCGCAGCCGTTAGCGGCGGATTTTCAAGGCTGCGACAAGCAACTCGTGAACGCTTAGCAGCTGATCCTCCGACAATGGAGACAAGGCCTTCACGATCTCGACCAATGGATCGTTGCGGCCTTCGCGCGCAGCAAATTCGCCAATGCCGAACAGCTCTCTCGGATCGACTTGCAACGCGTCCGCAAGTCTAACGATCGTCTCAAAGGTAGGCCCGGCTTTGCCGCTCTCGATGTTCTGGATTGCGCCAGGCTGTCGGTCGACGCGCTCTGCGAGTTGGGCTTGGGTAAGGCYAGCGAGCTTTCGGTGATGCCGAACGAGCGACCCGAATTGCTCYTCTAGCCTTGCCATACGCCCCGGCCCAAAACCTCAACACCAGGAGGAATGTTCGGCGAGCCAGCACGCGGCACACAGCTTTTCAGAGCGTGTCTTTGTGCATTTTCTATCTTTTAAAAATAGGAAAATGCGAAGATTCTGTGGGGCAATCTCAGGTGATTGTCCGATGGATGGTTTTACTCCGCCCGCCCCGACCCGCCAGGACCTGGCTCATGCCGTCGAAATCCTCTTTCGGCGGTACGACGACTGGCTGCGCGGCGTGCTGCGCAAGCGCTATGGCGACATGGCCGACGACCTGGCGCACGAGACCTATCTGCGCACCGCTCCGCTCGAGGCCGCCGGCGAAGTGCGCCACCACAAGGCGTTCCTGCTGAGGGTCGCCGACAACCTGGCGCGCGACCGCCTGCGCAAGGTCCAGCGCGAGAGCGATCACGCCACGCACAGCGAGCCCTTCACGGCGCAGTCCACGGCGCCCTCGCAAGAGCACGCCCTGGCGCTGAAGCAGATCGTGCTGGCACTCCCGGAAGAGTTGCGCGATGTTTTCGTGCTGACCCATATCCAGGGCCTGACCTATCGCGAGATCGCGCGACTTCGGGACATTCCCGAGCGAACCGTGAAGGATCGGATGCGCCGGGCCCTGGCCAGGACGTCAGCGGCCATGCGGGACTAAGGCTGCGCTCGTCATGATCAAAGACCAAGGCAAAATCACCCGCTCTACCCGTGAAGCGGCCGACTGGTTCGTGCGCCTGAACGTCGGCGCCATCGAGACCGAGGAGCTCGAGGCCTTCTCCGCCTGGACGAAGGCCGATCCGCAAAACCGCGCCGCCTACGACCGCCTGGATGACATTAACAAGTCGATGGTGGGGTTGCAGGACGATCCGGACCTGCGCGCGGCCGCCGCGCAAGCCCTGGCSCGCGGTCCAGAGCGCAAGCCGGTCCGTCGCCAAAGCGGCGCTCGGCGGGCGCGCATCTTGATCGCCGCCCTGGCTGCAGCCTGCGTGGTCGGCGCGGTCCTCGGCTGGTCGTTTGTCACGCGGGCCGACTATGTGACGGGCGTTGGCCAGACGCTGAGCGCGCGCCTTGAGGACGGCTCGCGGGTCCAGCTCAACACCGACACCCGGCTGCGCGTGCGCTACACCCTCGGCGAACGGCGGATCGAATTGGTGCGCGGCCAGGCCTTCTTCGACGTCACTCACAACGCCGAGCGTCCCTTTGTCGTCGAGGCGGCGGGCACGCAGGTCCGCGCTCTGGGCACGCGCTTCGATGTCCGCAAGGTCGGCCAGGAAGTCCGCGTCACCCTGGCCCAAGGCAGCGTCGAGATCCGCGACCCCAAGGTGCGAACCGCGCCTTGGCGGCTCTCGCCCGGCCAAGCCCTGGCCGTTACGCCCAAAGCGCCCGCCGACGTCGCGCCCATGGCTGTCGACGTCGCGACGGCGACCAGCTGGACGACCGGCAAGCTGCGGTTCGACAACGTGACCCTCGCCGAGGCTGTCCACGAGCTCAATCGCTACAGCAAAGACAAGATAACGTTTGCTGACGGCGTGCCGACCGATCATCGCATAAGCGGCGTCTTCTCTTCTGGCGACCACAGCGACTTCATCGCCGCGGTCTCATCGCTCTATCGGCTCGACACCGTTCGTCGCTTCAACGGCGACCTGGAGCTTCGGCCTGTCGCGAGGCCGTCGGCTTGACGTCATAATTTTTTCACGCAGCCACCGCCCGAGGACGTCACCGCGGACGTCTCCCCCGCGGTCCATCGGCGGATCAGAAGCGCGTCATCATGATCGCGCCCGCCGATGGCGGGGGAGTTATAAGATGACGCGTTTGTTCTCGGGGCTATTTGGCGGCGCTTGTCTTTCGATCCTGGCGGTCGCCGCCGCGCCGGCCGCGGCCGTGGCCGCCGAACCGGTGGTGACCGTCAGCCTGCCGGCCGCGTCGCTGCGCGCCTCGCTGATGGCTCTGGCCGATCAGGCCGGCATCAACATTCTCTTCGAGACCGAACTGGTCGCAGGCCTGCAGGCGCCGCCCGTTCAAGGGCGATTGACCGCGCGCCAGGCGCTGGATCGTCTGCTGGCCGGCAGCCGCATCAGCGTCGAGCAAGTCCGCCCCGGCGTGCTGGTCCTGCGTCCGGCGCGCGTCGCGATCAGCCTGCGGCCTGAGGCCGCCGAGCCGACGAGCGGAGGCGCGGGGGTCGAGCCCCTGGCCGCCGCTCCGCTCGCGCAGGAGCCGACGATGGTCGAAGAGGTCGTCGTGGGCACGCATATTCGCGGTGCTCGCGACAAGGCGTCTCCCGTCATTATCCTGGGACGTGAAACGATCGATCGCGGCGGCTATGCGACCCTCGGCGCGGCCATGGCCGCCCTGCCCCAGACCTTTACCGGCACCGCCAGCGACAAGGCCGGCGCGGTGGGCGCCGATGCGACCGGCACAAACGCTGGCCGGGCCACCGGCATCAACCTGCGCGGCCTGGGCGCTGACGCCACGCTGGTGCTGGTCAACGGACGGCGCATGGCCGGGGCCGGGATCATGGCCGACTTCGCCGACATCTCCAGCCTGCCGCTATCGGCCGTCGAGCGCGTCGATGTGCTGCTCGACGGCGCCTCGGCGCTCTATGGGTCCGACGCCGTCGGCGGTGTCATCAATGTCGTGATGCGCGATCGCTGGGAGGGGATGGAGACGCGCGCCCGTATCGGCGGCGCGACCCAAGGCGGCCTGGGTCAAAGCCAGTTTGCTCAGACCTATGGCCAGGCGTGGAGCGGCGGCTCGCTGCTCCTGAGCGCCGAATATCAGCGCTCCAACGCCATTCACGGCCGTGATCGCGTCTACACCGCCGACGCCGATATGCGGTCCTTGGGCGGCGCGGACCACCGCCTCTACTACAGCCAGCCTGGCAATGTGCTGAGCGCCAGCGGCGCGCCGATCTACGCCATCCCGTCCGGTCAGAACGGCTTGAACCTGACGCCAGCCTCGTTCCTCGCTGGCCAGGTCAACAACCAAAACCAGAACGCGGTGGCCGACGTCCTGCCCACCCAGGAGCGCTTTGGCCTCTATGCTTCAGCGACCCAGAAGGTCGGGTCGCGCGTCAGCCTCAACGCCGAGGTTCGCTATAGCGATCGCCGCTACGCGATCTCCAACCTGGCGCCGATCGCGGGCCTGACCATCAGCCGCACCAACCCGTTCTTCGTCTCGCCCAATGGCGCGGCGTCCAACACCATCGCCTACTCCTTCCAGAACGAGACCGGCGCCTCGCGCAACACCGGCTCGGTGCGCAGCAGCAACCTGGCCTTCGGGGCCAAGGTCGATCTCTTCGCCGGCTGGCGTCTGGACGCCTACGCCGCGCACGGCGAGGAGCTGAGTCTTGGCCGCAACGACGGTTTGGTCAGTTCGGCGGCGTTGAACGAGGCCCTGGGCAATACGGCCGACAACCCGGTGTCGGCCTACAGCGCGCCGCGGGACGGCTACTTCAACCCCTATATCGGGCAAGGCGCCAACAGCCAGGCGGTTCTGAATTTCGTGACCTCGGGCTGGGACAGGCGTCGCACGTTCGGCAAGCTGGACATCGCCAGCGCCACGGCCGATGGCGCGCTGTTCAGCCTGCCGGCCGGCGCGGTGCGCCTGGCCATCGGCGCTCAGGTGCGCACCGAGGCGCTGAAGACCAGCGGCGTGAGCACGTCCTCGTCCCTGACGCCGATCCCAACCCTGGCGCGGCGCGGCGAGCGCACGGTGCGGGCGCTCTTCGCCGAGGCGCGGGTCCCGCTGTTTGGCGGCGCGTTTCAGAGGCCGGGGTTGGCCAAGCTGGAGCTATCGGCCGCCGTCCGGCGCGAGGACTACGACGGCGGCATGGGCGCGACCACGCCAAAGTTTGGTCTTGCCTGGGCTCCGGTAAACGATCTGACGCTGCGCGCCACCTACGGGGAGTCGTTTCGTGCGCCCTCGATCGGCGAACTCACCGATCTGCAAGGCGCCACGCCAGTGCGGCTGAGCAATGGCTCGGCCAGCGTGCTCACCCTGATCCTGACCGGCGGCAATCCGAACCTCGCGCCCGAGACCGCCAAGTCCTGGACCACGGGGTTTGAGTATGCGCCGCTCAGCCATCCCGAACTGAAGCTGTCGGGGACCTACTTTCGCACGCAGTTCGAAGGCCGCATCGGCCGGCCGGCGATCGCCTATCTCTCGACCATCCTGACCGCGGCCGACCTGGCGCCGTTCCGGACCACGATCGCGCCGACCACCAATCCCGCCGATCTGGCCCTGGTCAGATCCTACCTGGCCAAGGCCTCGGCGGCGGCCCAGGCCCTCTATCCGGCCGAGGCCTACGGGGCGATCGGCGATGCGCGCTACGTCAACGCCGGCGCCTTCACGGTCGAGGGCGTGGACCTGGTTGGCAGCTACCGCATGTCGGTGGGCGCCGACACGCTCGACTTCGCCGGCAACCTGTCGTGGATGATGCACTACAAGCGCAAGGTGACCGCCACCTCCAAATCGGTCGAACTCACTGGCATGGCCGGCTTTCCGGCCGATCTGCGGGTTCGGGGGTCGGCGACCTGGACCCACGGCGATGTGGCCACGACCCTGACCCTCAATCACCTTGGCGATCTGCACACCGACACGGGTCGTCGGATGAAGCCGCTGACCACGGCCGACCTCCAGGCGCGCTGGGCGCCGTCGGCGCGGTCCGGTCCTTGGCGGGGTCTGGCCGTGGCCCTGACCGTCCAGAACCTCTTCGACAAGGACCCGCCGTTCTACGATGCGCCGCAGATCGTCGGCTATGACGCGACCAACTACGACCCCAACGGCCGCGTCGTGGCGCTGCAGCTGACCAAGGCCTGGTAGGCCTCTAGCCCCCACCTCATCCGGAGTTTCAAGCAATGCGTGTTCTCGCATGGCTGGCGCTTGCCTGCGCCCTGGCCATCCCCGCGGCTTCGGCCGCGGGACCGCCTCCGCGGCCCTACACCATCGACGACATGCTTTCCCTGCAAAGCGTGGGGCGGGCGGCGTTCTCCGGGGACGGGCGGACCCTGGTCTACGAGACGCAAGGGCCGTTGACGTCCGCCGGCCGGTTCGACTTGGAGTTTTTCTCCATCCAGCGAACCGGCCGGCTCTGGGTCGTCGATGTCGCCGCCGGCGGGCCGCCTCAGCCGCTGCTGGGCCCCGCGCCCGGGACGGGAGAGAGCCTGGGCGCCCTGTCGCCTGACGGGCGGCGCGCGATCGTCTACCGCCTGAAGGGCCACACCAACGAGCTTGGTGTCGTCGACCTGGCCAGCCGCAAGGTCCGCTGGTCTGGTCGCTGTGTCGACCTGGAAGCCTGGTTCAGCCTGGCGCGCTGGCGAAGCGATCATGAGGTCGTGGTGCTGAGCACCACGCCGGACACGCCCTCCTTCGCGCTCAATCGCGGCTGGCAGACCCAGGCGCGGACGATCGCGGGCTGGGAGGCCGCCGAGGYCGGGCAAGTGTCGGTGAGCGTGTTGCGCGGCGGGCCCGGCGCCGCGAGCAATCCGCCCTGGCGCGACGCCGATCTGATCGCGCTCGATGTCGAGAGCGGCGCGGTTCGTCCCTTGGCGCGCGGACCGTTCATCGCCCTGTCGCTATCGCCCGATGGCAGGGCCGCCGCCCTGACCGCGGCGATGGAACCGGTGACGATCGATGGAGACAGCATCGCGCGCAACGACGCCTTCGACCGCCGTCGGCGGCTGACCCTGGTCGATCTGTTTTCGGGCCGGACGCTCCGGCCGTGTCCGCACTGCGACATGGTCTCCGCGGACATGACCTGGGCGCCCGACGGCCGGGGCCTCCTGATCAGCGCCCGGCCGGATGCGGCCAAGGCGGGCGATTGGCGCCAGGTGCGCTACTGGAAAATCACCGCCCGTGGCGAGGCCTCGCTGCTGGCCGGCGATGTTGAGCCCGGGACCATCCAGACGATCGGCGGGACCAATGCAAGCCTGCGGCCGGACATGGGCTGGGTCGGCGGCGCGCCCGCCGTCCTGGGCCGCCGGCCAGGCGACAGCGCCATGGCCTGGTGGCGCATCGACCCAGACGGTCCCAAGGCCCTGCTTTCAGGCCTGTCGCCCGACGGCGGCCGCCGGCTGGCCCAGATCAAGGACGGCTTTCTGGTCAGGACCTCCGAAGGCGTCAAAACGCTCGGCCTGGCGGGCGTGACACCGCTCGCCTCGGCGTCGGACAAGGTTCTGCCGGCCCCGGCCCGGGCCGGCGAACTGCCAGGCGCGATCCTGGTCGAACATGGCGGCGAGGTCCGCGTGCTGACGAGCCGGGGCGCCGACCGGGTCGCCGCGCAGCCGCCGGCCGGGGCCAGCCTTCTGGCCGTCGCGGCGGCGACCGGCGCGACCCTTGGTCTGGCCAAGACCGACCATGGGGTCGCAACCCTGATGCTGTCCGAGCCGGGCCGCCCGGCGCGTATCCTGGCGACGCTCAACGCCTTCCTGGCGGATATCGACATCACGCCGCCGCACCGGATCACGCACCGCACGCCGCAGGGCGCCATGGTGTCGAGCTGGCTCTACCTGCCCGCCGACCACAAGGCGGGAGACAATCGCCCTCTGATCGTCGTCCCCTACCCGGGCTCGGACTATGTCGCGCCCTCGGGCGCGGCGGCGCCGGACGCGCGCAACTACACCACCAATGTGCGCGCGATGGTTGGGGCGGGCTATGCGGTGCTGACGCCCAGCCTGCCGATGGCCCAGGACGCCGAACCCGCCAAGACGATGGCTCAGGCCATGCTGCTGGCCGTTGATGCAGCCCTGGCCGCTGACAGCGGTTTGTCGCGCACGCGTCTGGCCGTCTGGGGTCACAGTTATGGCGGGTACGGCGCCTTGGCCGCCGCGACCCAGTCCTCGCGGTTCAAGGCGGTGATCGCCTCTTCGGGCATCAGCGATCTCTTCTCGATGTGGGGTGAGCAGGGTCACCAGGCGTTCGGCGCGCCGGAGGTCATGCTGCACGCCTCCAGCATGTTCGGCTGGTCGGAGACCGGCCAAGGCCGGATGCTCGGACCGCCCTGGAAGCATCCGCAGCGTTACCTCGACGCCAGCCCCCTTCTGCACGCCGACCAGATCGTCGCGCCGGTGCTGCTGATCCAAGGCGATCTCGACATCGGCGGGCGCCAGTCCCTGGAAATGTTTTCGGCGCTTTATCGACAGGGAAAGTCCGTCGAGCTGCTCTACTACCGGGGCGAAGGTCACGTCGTGCAGTCACCCGGCAATCTCAAGGACCTGACGCGTCGCGCCTATGCCTTTCTTCAAGCGGCGCTCTCGGCCGACAAGGTCGCCGACACCGTTCCCCTTGCCGCGCCCTCGGAGGCCGCGCGCCCTTCCCAGTAGCGGGCGAAGGCTTCCAACACCGTGGCCGTCAGGATCTCGGCATAGGCGTTGCGGAAGATCAGGACCTCGGGGCTCAGCACCGCCTCGAGGTCCGCGCGCTCGAGAACGCCTTGGGCCACCAGCCGACCGTCGAGCAAGAAGTCGCGTAGCAGCGGGACGTTCCGAGCCAGGGTGCGGCCCATGAAGGTGCTGATGTCGCCCTTCGAACGGCGCGCGACGATGATCTCCGGCAGCCGATCGGCGAACACCCGCCGGGCGAAGCTGCGCTCGCCTTCTCCCTGACTGAGGATCGGCGCTGGCGTGGTCAGACAGGCTTCGACGACGGGCTGGCTCAGCAGCGGATGACACAGGCGCGCGGCCGCCCCTCGGCGGGTGTGGGCGAACACGCCTTGCGTCAAGGCCAGGCCTCGGATCTGCGCCCGTTTGGCGGGCGGCAACCCGTTCAGTCCCGCCACCCAGGGGTGCCAGGTTCCTTCCGGCCGTTGCGGCGCCAGGATGACCGGCGCGGTCATCAACTCGGCGACCGCGCGGCTGGGACGCCCTCGCAAGGCCTGAGCCGCCAGGCTCCAGACCGAGCGCCGCGTACGCAGCGCCACCTCCACCAGGCGCGCGATACGCGATCCCTCGCAAGGGACACCGCGCAACAGATCGCCCGCGAGATCAGCGGCGGCAAGCTGGTAGAAAACCACGTCGCCGCCGTGGCCGGTGAAGACGATGTCCGCCTGGATCTCGGCGATCGCCTGCAGCACCAGATCGTCATAGTCGGTGTCGAGGATCTCGAAATTGGGCCGAAAGGACCCGGCGCCGGCCAGGAGTCCTACTTGCGTGAGGGTCAGCAGAGGTCGGTCGACACATCGTAGAGGCGTGGCGGCCCGCTCGGCGGCGGCCCGGGCATAGACCCGTTCATCGGCCTCGGCCTGACCGCGATAGAAGTTGAGCGCCGCGTCAGCCGGGCGATCGACCGCCTTGAGGCTGGTGGCGACGATCGCCGAATCCAGGCCGCCGGAGATCTCGCAGAGCACTCGCTGCCGGCCGAGCAGGTAGGCGCGCAAGGCGCCGTCCACCGCGCGCCGCAGCCCCGCCTCGTCCCTTCGGCGCGAGCTCTTGCGCGCAGCGGCGGCCGGTGTCCAGACGATCTGCGAGTTCTCCAGGGCGGGGCCAAAGCGGCAAACACCGGGCGGGATCCAGGTGAGACCGATCAGCGGCGGYGCGGCCCCCATGCGCCGTGGGTCGGCCATCAGGTCGGCCAGGGCCGGCCAGTCGACGGCGACATTGGCGGGCGCGGCCATGCCTTCGGGCGGCTCGTCGCCGACGATCGTCACCCCCTCGCGCGTCCAGGAAAAGGCCGGCCGGCCGCCAAGCGGATCGGCGAACACCACCGCCCCTCCGCCACTGCGTTGGCGAATGACGGCGACATAGTCGCCGAACGCGTGGGCGGCCAGCACACCCGCTATCGCCTGCGGGTCGCTGTTGGCCAACTCGCCCAGGATGGACAGGTCAAAGCGGCTGGCCTCCCCGGCTTCAGCGGCCGCGCGATCGAAGATGTCGCCCACCACGGCCCCGACCGGACCACGCCAGTCGCCGAGCATCGCCACCGGCGGCGCGGCCCTGTCCCGGACGAACACGGACAGGGCGTAGGCCTGGGGTCCGGGCGTCCAGCCCCGGGCCTGCAGGTCGGCGGCCATCGCTTCGAAGGCCACGGCGGTCTGGCCGCCAGGGTGGGTCAGGATCAGATAGGCCACGCCTCAGACCCCGAAGAGCGGCGCAAAGGCTGACAGGCGCTCGGCCTCGTCGTCCAGGGCGACGTCGTCCGCCTGCAGCCAGCAGTGGGCCTGAAACGGCCAGGTCCGCACGCCGAAGACCCAGGTCGGCTGATGGCCCAGCGCGCGCAGGAACGCCGCCAGCATCCCGCTGCGAAAAAGACAGACCCCGTCCATGGGCAGCCACGGGGCGAGGCGACGCCATACGGCGAGATCCGCCAGCAGGTTGGCAAGTTCCGGCGGCGCGGTGTCCGGCTTGGCCGCAGGTTCGACCAGCTGACGGAATGACTGTTGCTTGCCGGCTAGCCCGGCTCGGATCGCCGCGCCGAGCGCGGCGAGGTGGCGCGCGCGCAGTCGGGGCCTAATGTGCGGCGAAAGCTCCAGCAGGCGCCGCGCGGTGCGGACCGGGCGCTGCGGCTGTTCGCGCCCGGCGATCGTCTCCGCGTCGCTATTACGGGCCAGGCCGGCAGCCACCAGTTCTTCGGCCAGACGGGTGTCGCCGGTGCGCAGGCGCCGCCCGTCGAGGCTGGCCAGACCAGGCGGCAGCGGCAGGCAGAAGTAGGCGTCGGCGTCGATATCGAGGAAGACGAGGTCATCGTCGATCATCACCGCATGGACATGCTGGGCCAGTGGGACTTCCACGTGAATTTCTTTCCGGAGCTTTGGCGGCAGGTGTTGACGGAGGCCCTCGCGGACCTCCGTCAACGGTCGGCTCAGATGCCCTCGAACGGACGGGGCAGAAGGACCTCGGGGGTGTCCCCGCTGGTGCCTTCGGTCAGCTGCCGGGCGGAGCCGACGCGGATCAGACGCTGGGTCATGGTGGTCTCCTTTCGATCAACCGCGAGATGCGGCGGCGATCAGGAGGCGGCCGGCGAGACCTATATTCAAATCTATATTCGCCCGTTCTTCGCCGATCGAACGCGGCTCATGGGAGGTCGAACGGCGCGGCGTGAAGGCGTGCGGCAGCGGGCCGCCGGGTCACAGCCTTGGCCGGTCCCAGAGCGATCAATGACGTGGTCGAGGTCATGGGTTTGCCGTGCGGATCGAACCTGCGGTCAACGGCGGGACGGGCGTGCGCCCCGCCGCCTAGATCGGATCAGACGCCCGAGTAGAGCTTGCCGGTCATGTCTTCGGGCACCAGCTGGATGTCGCCGGCCAGGGTCAGGGTCTTGGCCGAACCCAGGGCGATCAGTTTGCGGAAAGCGGGCATTGCAGTCTCCTTCAAGTCAGGGCTGCCGCGAGGTTGCGACCCTCCAAGGAGCTGCGGGCTTGGTCCTATATTCAAATCTATAGTCTCGGCGCGATCTGGGCCGAGATCGCCGCCGACAGGATCGCGGCGCTGCGTCGTACGCGTCGGGCGTAGTAGCGCCGCACAGGCTCGGCCAGGGCGCTGGCGTCGCYGGGCCCCTCGCCCCTCGGCCACCCCATCTCTGGCGGCCACTTCTCCGGCGACAGACACAGCCGCTCGGCCAAGACGAACGGCGCCAACTGGGCATGAGCCCGAAACGTCTCCCGCGCCAAGGCGCGGTTGTCGGCCTGATCCGCCAGCCATAGGACCGTTTCAGGAAGGGTCGCACGCGCCTTCACGCCGCCAGCGCGGGCCCGCACCAAGGTCAGGCTCAAAATCCCGGCCAGGCCATAGAGACCCGCCAGACTGGCGGCGTCGTGGACCACGCCGGCATAGCCCGACCGGGTGTGACTGATGAGCCCCTCGCCTGCCAGCCAGGCCAGGGCTTCGCGGACCGGCGTCTGGCTGACGTCGAGCTGCGCCGCCAGCACGTTGACGGCCAAAGGCGCGCCCTGTAGCGGCCCGTCGACGGTCAGGCGCTGACGCAGGGCCTCCAGGGTTCGTTCGAAAAGTTCGCGGTCTCGGCCCAAGGCTTTCGGCTCCGTGAGCCGGCTATCTCCCGCGCCCCTCCACGACGCGTCGACCGGTCCGCGGGCAACCGGACCACAATGGGCCAGCAAACCTGTGGACGCGCGACTCGGACTGCAACAGTGGGCGCCGGCCCAGCCAATCGCTGCCGGCAATTTGCCCAATCGTTGCGGCTTTTTACGCAACCATTGGGCTTAACCGAACCGATCGGTAGGGAATCCAGGCGCTTAGGCATTCGCTCTCGGAGCGGAGGGTTTTGACCTGCTCCAAAGCGGTTGCTGCATGGGGAATTTGCTGAGTTACTTGCGCTTAGGTTGTTTGCGTCGCGTGGAGTGTCACATGGCCGGCTCAACCCAGGCGCCGCTCGCGCGCCAGGCGCGCCTGCTGTCCAAAATCGTCAAGCTGGTGCGCAAGGAGCGCCGGCTGACGAGCGCCGAAGTTGCCCAGGGGATGGGGATTGCGCTTCGCACCTATCAGGACTTCGAGGCGGGCCGGCGAGAGTTCGATTTCAACAAGGTGCGATTGTTCGCCAAGGCCACACG